>DATHGL010000231.1:0-2585 GCA_035317625.1 Gemmatimonadales bacterium
CCCACTTCCGCATCCACTTTCGGCCCGCCTATCGTGCGGCCGCGCTGACGGAGGCCCGCGAGGCAGAGCGGTCCTACCGCGTGCTGGCCGCTGAGCTGCACCCGCCGCGCGGCGTCGTGGACATCACCCTCGCCGACGACATCGACGCCGCGAACGGCTTCACCACCGTTTTTCCCACAAACCGGATCGTGATCTTCGCCGCCCCGCCCGCCGGTGATCACGGCCTGCTGTTCTTCGACAGCTGGCTCCGGCTCGTTACCACGCACGAGTTGACGCACGTCTTTCACCTCGACCGCTCGAAGGGAATCTGGGGCGGGCTGCAGCGCGTGTTCGGGCGCGCCCCCGGGTTGTTTCCGAACGAGTACCAGCCCAGTTGGGTGACGGAAGGCCTGGCGACGTACTACGAGTCCAAGTTCACCAACGGTGGACGGGTGCGGGGCAGCTTTCACACCCAGCTACTGGCGGCGGACCATGCGGCCGAGGCGTCACGCTCGCCGTGGAACGCCACCCTGTTCACGCGCTGGCCCGATGGGCTGGTGCCGTACGCGTATGGCAGCCGCTTCTTCCATTATCTCGCCGGCGCGACGGGTGATTCGGTCGTGCCGCGGTTCGTCGAGGCGACGTCGGGGCAGCTCATCCCGTTTCGTGTGGGGCGTCAGGTGTCCCGTGTCGCGCCCGGACGCACGCTCGCGGCGGAGTGGCCGCGCGGCACCCAGCCCGCATCGCTGCCGGGGGCGCCGGCGCCGGCGGCGCGCGCGCTCGACAGCCTGCTCCGAGCGGAGCCCGTGCCCCGCGCGTCGCCCGATGGCCGCCGGGTGGCGTACGTGCGGGACGACGGCAAGGGCGCGAGTGAGCTGCGCGTGCTCGACGCCGCGACGTTCCGTCCGATCGCCGGGCACCGCGTGAACGGGGGCGCGGATTGCGCCTGGGTCGGGGACACGCTGATGATCGTGCAGCTCGACTTCACCTCCCGCTGGCGCATCCGGAGCGACCTGTATCGGTGGATCCCGGGGAGCGGCTGGCGGCGCGGGACGCGCGGCGCCCGGCTCGTGGCGCCGGCCGGGGGCGCCGGACGGCTCGCCGCGATCAGGCTTGACGCCGGGTCCGCCCGGCCCACCGTGCCGGCGCCGGCCGTCCCTGCGGGCACGGTGTGGGAGGACGTGGCGCCGTCGCCCGACGGGCATTGGGTGGCCGGCACCCGGAGCGCGGACGGGCGCCGCGCGCTGGTGCGGTGGCCGGCGGACTCCCCGGCGCTGGCCGCGCTGCTCGTCGAAACGCGCGGCAGCATCGCCGACCTGGTGTGGACGTCCGGGGGCGAGCTCTGGTTCGTCGCCGACCCGTCGGGGTTCCCACAAGTGTACCGCTGGCGTGAATCGGGTGCGGCGGAGCCGCTCACGGCGGAGCCGCTCGGTGCGCGCGCGCCCGCGCCGCTCCCCGACGGCACGCTGCTCTACGCCGCACTCACGGCGCGCGGCTGGGAGCTGCGCCGGGCCGCCGCGGTCGCGGGCGGCGCGACGGTGGCGTTCGCCGAGCCGCTCCCGTTCGACTCGGCGCCGGCCGGGCCGCTGCGCGAGACCGGCTACGCCATGTGGCCGTCGCTGCTGCCGCGCTTCTGGATCCCGTTGTTTCTCGATGCGGGGCCCTCCGGGCGGTTCGTCGGCGCCGTGACCGCGGGGGCGGATGCGCTGGGCCGGTTCCGCTACGTCGCGGACGTGCTCGTGGCACCGCGCCCGCTCCGGGCGACGGGCGAGTTGGCGCTCGCCTCGGACCTGCTCGGCGACCCGCGACTCGACCTGTACGCCGCGACCCGGTGGCTCGATCTGCTGCCGTCGGCCGCGGCGAGCGGCCGCACGCTCTCCGAGCTCGACCAGGAGGCGAGCCTGGGCGCGTCGTTCGTGACTCGCGGTTGGCGGCGCGCCGCGAGCGTGCGCATTGCCGCTGAGTGGCAGGGCACCCGGTTCGCGGCCATTCCCGACACCTCGCTGGCGGCGGTCTGCGCCGGATGCGCGCCTCGGGATCTCGTCGGGGGCTCCGCCACGCTCTTGCTGTCGCGCGTCGTCACCGCGCCGCTGTCGATCTCCCCGGAAGACGGTTTCGTGTGGACCACCACATTCCGCCGGCGTGAGGAGCAGGGGAGCGCGCGCTGGTCCAACGAGCTGCGCGGGCGGCTCCACCTGTACGCACATCTGCCGGGATTTGGCGGGTTCGCCCACCACGTGCTGGCGCTCCGGCTCGCGGCGGGGAGCCTGAGCGGGTCGCTCGGCTCGCAGTACAGGATCGGAGGCGTCTCGTCGGGAGCGTTGGGCGTCGCGCTCGGTCAGTCGCTGAGCCAGTCTCGCAACTTTCCGGTGCGGGGCTATCGCTCCGGCGAAGTGGCGGGCACCCGGGCTGCCAGCGGAACCGTGGAGTATCGCGTGCCACTCGCGCTCGTGGGCCGCGCGCTCGGCCACCTGCCGGTGGGCGCCGACAGACTGTGGCTCAACCTGTTCGCCGACGCGGGCGACGCCTGGGCGCCAGGCGCGTCGCCCCGGCTCACGCGACTCCGCTCCGCGGGTCTCGAGCTCGCGGGCGTCGTGTCCCTGGCC
>DATHGL010000232.1:0-6743 GCA_035317625.1 Gemmatimonadales bacterium
ACGGCGAGTGCTATGCCGTGGTCATGACCCACAACTTCGCGGATGACCAGGCGTACGCCCGCGCCCTCGCGAAGACGTCCGTGGCGTACATCGGGATGCTGGGTCCGCGCCAGCGCACCGAGCGCATCCTCCGCAGTCTTGCCGTGGACGGGCCGGTGGACGAGGAGCGGGTGTACGGTCCCGTCGGTCTGGACATCGGGACCGACGGCGCCGAGCAAGTGGCGCTGGCCGTGATCGCGGAGATTCTGGCGGTCCGCTCGGGTCGGCGCGCCCGATCGCTGCGCGAGCGCCAGACCCCGATCCATGCCCCGACGGACTGACCCCTTTACGGTCGGTGGCGTGCTGCTCGCCGCCGGCGCGTCGCGCCGCATGGGCAAGAACAAGATGCTGCTCGAGCTCGACGGTGAGCCGCTGGTGCGCCGCGCCGCTCGCCGGGCCCTCACTGCGGGGCTGTCTCCGGTCGTGGTCGTGCTGGGACACGAGGCGGAGCGCGTGCGAGCCGTCCTGACGGATCTCCAGCTCGACGTCGTCGTCAACCCCGAATTCACCGGTCCCACGAGCGGCTCACTGCACCGCGGGCTCGAGGCGCTGGGCCCGGGCGTGGACGCGGTCGTGGTGCTGCTCGGGGACATGGTGCGCGTGAGCGCGGAAGGGCTCGCGATGCTGGTCGCGGCGGCGCGCGGGACCGAGGCGCCGCTTGTCGTGTCGCGTTACGGCGACGTGACGGCACCGCCGCTGTTGTTCCGGCGAGCGCTCTTCCCGGAGCTGCTCGCGTGGACGGGAGAAGGGTGCGGCAAGGCTGTCGTGCAGGCGCACAGCCACGAAGCGATGTTCGTGGACCGGCCGACCGCACTGCTTACCGATGTCGATACCCCGGAGGACTTTGCGGCGGCTCAAGGCGCCGCCGGGACTTGATTCACGGCTTCGGGTTCGCCACGCCCGGCCTGCTCCTGGCGGCGTGGCTGGGCGCGCAGGGCGGACCCGGCGTGACGCTCTTGTGGGGCGGTGATGCCGAGGGCGGAGCGCCGTTCGTCGAAGCCGACCCCGCCGATGCCTCTCAGGTTCGTGGATTCGACGTCGAGGTGGCGGAAACGATCGCCCGGGGGCTGGGCCGCCACGCCCGCTTCGTTCAGGTCCAGTGGTCGTCCATCGATCAGTCCGTCGAACGAGGCGACTTCGCGATCGGCCTGTCGGGTGTGGAAGACACCCCGGCTCGCCGCGCGCATCACGCCGTCACCGTCCCTTACTTCTCGTTTCGCGAGGTCCTGGCCGTGCGTTCCGAGGACCGCGACCGCTTCTCCGGCCTCGCGACCCTCCGCGGCCGGCGGGTCGCGACGCTCGGCGGCACGATGGCGTACGATCTCCTGCTCGCCGCCCGCGATTCGCTCGATCTCATTCCCGTGTCGTACGACGACGACGTGCACCCCTACGCGGACCTCGTCGCCGGTCGTGTCGACGCCGTCCTGCTGGACCACATCATCGCGGAGCGCGCCCTTCGCCGGCGGGCGGGGACCGGGTTCGTGATCCAGCCGCAGGCGGTGGCCGTCGGCCGCTACGTCGGCGTGCTGGCCAACCCGGACTCCGCGCTGCGCGATTCAGTGGACGTGGTACTGCGTGCGGCGATGCGGGACGGAACCCTGGAGCGCATCTTCCGGCTTTGGAACGTCTGGGATCCGTCTCAGGGTGACCTGTTCCGGCGCGTCGCGGGGACCGCACTCCCGGAGCCCACCGAGGCGATCGCGCGCAGCGCAAGCTCCGTGTGGGCCTATCTCCCCTCACTCGGTCGCGCCGCGGCGATCACGGCACTCCTCTCGGCACTGTCGATGGCGGTCGCCGTCGTCGTGGGTCTGGTCGTGGCATCGGGTCGGGTGTACGGTCCGGCGCCGGTGCGGGCCGTGATGACGGTATACGTCGAGGTGGTCCGTGGGACGCCGCTCCTGCTCCAGCTCTTCGTCCTCTACTATGGACTCTCGGGGCTGGTGCGGCTGCCGGCGTTTCTCGCCGCCGTACTGGGACTGGGGCTCAACTACGCGGCGTACGAGGCCGAGATCTACCGAGCCGCGCTCGAGGCGGTGTCGCGCACGCAGCTCGAGGCGGCGCGTACGCTCGGCTTCTCCGAAGCGCAGATCCTGCGCCTCGTTCGCGGCCCGCAGGCGTTGCGGTACGCACTCGCGCCAATGACCAACGATTTCGTCGCCCTCCTGAAGGACTCGTCGCTCGTGTCGGTGCTCACCGTGGTCGAGCTGACGAAGCAGACGGCCATCTACGCGACGAACATCGGGAGCTGGATCGTCCCCGGGATGCTGTGCGCCGTCGTGTACCTGGCGATGTCGCTGCCGCTGGCCCGCCTCGCGCGGGGGCTCGAGCGGCGGTGGAGCGCGGCGTGACGGCGCTGCTCGCGGTCCACGAGCTGCGCCTCACCTACGAGGCCCGGGACGTGCTGCGCGCGCTGACGGTGGAGGTTAAGCGGGGGGAGGTCGTCGCGCTGATGGGGCTCTCCGGCGCGGGCAAGACGTCGGCGCTGCGGGCGGCGGCCGCGCTGCAGCGGTTCCACGCCGGTCGCATCGTCGTGGACGGTTTCGCGCTCGAGCCCGGTCCGGTCCCGCCCGAGTCTCGTCTCAGGCCCCTGCGGCGCCGTGTGGGTCTCGTGTTCCAGGGGCACGCCCTGTTCGAGCACCTCACCGCGCTCGAGAACGTCACCCTGGCACTCACGCACGTGTTGCGCCGGCGGCACGAGGAGGCGGACGAGGCCGCCCTGCAGCTGCTCGGGTCCCTGGGCGTGGGCGGCCGCGCGGGCGCCTTGCCGCGACAGTTGTCGGGGGGCGAGGCCCAGCGGGTGGCGATCGCGCGGGCGCTCGCTCCCGATCCGGCGCTGCTCCTCATGGACGAGCCGACGGCCGCGCTCGACCCTGCGCGCCGGGGCTCGCTCGGCCGGACGCTGCGCCGGCTCGCCGCCGGTGATGGAGGGCGGGAAGGGCGGGGCCTCTTGATCGCGACACACGACACCGAGTTCGCGCGCGCCCACGCGGATCGCGTGGCGGTGCTGGCGGACGGGGTGGTGGTGGAGACGGGATCCGCGGCCGACGTGCTCGACCGGCCCAGCCACCCGGCGACACGCGCGCTGCTCGCCGAGGGCGACGGGCCCACGGCCGCTCAGAACAGCTCGAGCTGATCCGCCACGAAGCCCCGCAGCTTCTCGAGCAACTTCACCATCGCCCACGTGTCCCGCTCGCAGTAGCGCAGCAACGCCTCCCGCAGCGCCACGCGCTCGGCGGGCGGCGTGCGGTCCCCCTCCAGCATCAGCCGTTGCAGCCCGACCGTCGCCACCTCGCCGTCCTGAATCTTCAAGTCTGCGTAGGACAGCCCCGGCACGAGCGCCGGGAGGGTCTTCTTGATGCTGAACCCGCCGCCGAAGTCGGGGTGGTACACGTGGCTCCGCACCGCCGGCAGCAAGTCCACCAGGCGGTGCTCGATGCGCTCGAGGTCCTTCGCGAACCGCGGCACCGCTTCGCGCAGCTGGCGGATGCACTCGCGCTCGAAGCTCGCGTAGTAGGCCACGACCTTCCGCGCGCCCGAGCACGCCGCGACCAGCGCCTCGGCGAGCGCTGGCCGCGGGTCGTCCGGCCCGTCCGCGATCCACTGATGATGCGCCAGGCCCCCCCCGCGGCCCCGGTCCTCGACGTGCACGCTGAATTGCACCGGCACCTGCTGCCACGGCCGACAGCCCGGCCAGCGCGGGATCGCGAGGCTGACTGTCTCGAAGTCGAGAAACGCGAGCGGCGAGCCGAACTGGGCGAGTGCGCCCGTGAGCGAGCGCTCCACCACCATCCGACCGGTCTGCACCGCCTTGACCTGGCGGGCGTGGATCACGCCGAGCTCGAGGTCGGTGGGGAGGTCGTAGATGGTCGCGTAGCCGTCCGCTTCATACTGGAGGACGCGTCTCCGGTCGATGCGGTACAGACTGCTCACATGATGATCGGGCACCTTCGGCCAGCACCGCTCGATGAACGGGCAATCGTGAGGTCGCGTGCAGTGCTCCCCTATGGCGACGTCCGGGAGCGGCCCCTCGAGCATCCGCTGCTGTGCGGCCAGCTCATCCGGCACCCCGACGAGCGCCCCCTCGACCAGGGCGGTCACGTCGTCCCGTACGAACAGATTGGACAGGTCGGGGTAGCGGCATGCGGAGTTCAGGTGCATCACCTCGGCTCGCTCCACTTGGAGGCCCGAGCGTCGCAGCACGTGCACCTGCACCGCCGCGTCCGGCAGATGCTCCGGCTTGCGGCTGTTCGAGGCCTTCACTTCGATCACCGCGTGCCCCCGGGGCGTCCGCTCCAGGATATCCACCCCGACGTAGGTCTCGTCCGCCAGGAACCAGGCCTCATAGATCGCAGGCGCATCGCGCTGCAGGGCCTCGCGCGTGGCCGCGACCTTGTTGTCGTACTGATAGTGCGGCAGACCGATGAGCTCGCCTCCCGGAACGTGGCCCCGGGCGCGCTCGCCCACCGCTCTGCCCTGCGCGAACAGGTTCTGCTGCCCCGGCGAGGGCACGAGCTCCGGCGCGGCGGAGTCGTGTACCAGCCACCACAGCTGCTTGTGACACTGCAGGCCGGCGAGGTAGCGCGACTTGGAGAGCCGGACCGACTTCGTGACCATGAACGGAACACTAACTATTGACTTTGTTGCCTGCCGCTCCCTATACAGAAGACGGCATGCCACCGGAGGAACAGTGTCCCTGCGGGTCGTACTGGCCGATGATCATCCGATGCTCCGGCAGGGCGTGCGCGCCCTGCTCGAGCGGCATGGGGTCGAGGTGGTGGCGGAAGCGGCCGACGGCAGGGCCGCGGCCGAGGCGGCGCGGCAGCACCACCCGGACGTCGCCGTGCTCGACATCGTGATGCCGCTCCTGAACGGCATCGACGCCGCACGCCAGATCGCCGACACGTGCCCCGAGACCCAGGTCGTGCTCCTGACGGCGCTCGAGCAGGACCGCCTGGTGGCGCAGGCGGTGCAGGCGGGCGTTCGGGGGTTCGTGCTCAAGACGCAGGCGTCGGAAGACCTGTTCCAGGCGATCGAGCAGGTGTCGCGCGGGGGGTTCTACGTGGGGGCGGGGGTGTCGCGCGGTGTCGTGGAGGCCTGCAAGGCCGCGGCCGCGGAGGACCGTGCTCGCCTGACCTCCCGAGAGCGTCAGGTGGTGCAGCTCGTGGCCGAAGGCAAGTCCACCAAACAGGTCGCCGCCTTGCTCGAAATCACCCCCAAGACGGCCGAGTTCCACCGCGCCCGCGTGATGAAGAAGCTCGATATCCACGACGTTGCCGGGCTGGTCCGCTACGCCATCCGCGAGGGTCTGATCACGCCCTGACCAGGGTCTTCTCCCAGGCTCGCCTAGGGTCTTACCCGGTTCCGCCTGGTCCGCCGCTCACCACATTCACTGAGAGAACCCGCACTCCGCGGCGCCCAGCCTCCTCGTAGAGACCGTGGCCTATCTCAGGAGGAGCTTGGCTCAGCGCGCGCCGTTCAGCCGTCCCCCCGTCGTGCTCCTCGCCAGCCCGCCTGGCACATGGCTCAGTCAAGCGCTGGCCAGCCTGCTCGAGCCGCGCGGCTATCACGTCCTGTCCGTGTCGAGCGGGCGTGAGCTCCTGGACCACGCGCCCGAGGTGCAGCCGGACGCCATCGTGTTGGACGCGGACCTCTCGGATCGCGACAGCGTCGGGGTGTGCCGCACGCTTCGCGCCAATCGCGCCGCCTGGAACGTGCCCATCATCATGATCACTTCGACGCCCGCGACCAAGCAACAGCGGATCGCGGCGCTCGAGGGCGGGGCATGGGACTATTTGAGCGTGCTGCTGAACCCGGAGGAGTTGACGCTGAAGCTCGAGGCTATGGTGCGGCTCAAGCTCGAGACGGACCGCGTGCTGGGTGAGAGCGCCGTGGACCCGACGAGCGGGCTGTACACGATGCGCGGGCTCGAGCGGCGAGCGCGCGAGCTCACCTCGGACGCGTTCCGCCGCCATGCGCCCCTCGCGTGCCTGGCGCTCGGCATCGAGCTGGACCCGAAAGGCGCGCCCGCGGGCGCCCACGCCGCGGCGCTGCCAGCGGCGATCGACTTTGCCGCCCAGGCTCTGCAGGCGGGCGGGCGCACGTCCGACGCCATCGGGCGCGCGGGGCGCGGCGAGTTCACGGTGTTGGCGCCCGCGACTGCCCCCGAAGGCGCGGTCAAGATGGCGCAGCGACTGTCGCGCGTGATCGAGACAGCCGGCCCTCGGCCCACCGGCGTGCCGCCGCTGCGCGTCCGAGCGGGATACGAAGCGGTCGCGGACCTGCACGCCACGCCCATCGAGCCGGTGAGTCTCCTCGAGCACGCGAGCACGGCCCTGCATCGCATGGGGGCCACGGGAGCCGGGGAGCGGATTCGAGCCTACCAGTCCTAGATTACCTGCTTCATCTCTGGTGAGCGGGCATAAACCGGACGAGTTCAACCGGCTCATGGACGGGTTTCTCAGCGGGTGCTCTCGATCGGGACCTGCACGATCGTCTCGCCCCAGTGCAGGTTGAGGAGCGCCCGCCCGGCAGCGGCGGCGGGAAAGTAGAACGCCAGCGTTTCCATGAACGGCCCCGCCGTGGGCGGCACCTTGATGCGCAACGCATCCTGCGCGTCACCGGGGTAAGGGGTGTGGAACACGTCGGCCGCGCGGCTGAAGATCAGCGTCCACTGCGCGGTGTCGGGGATCGCCCAGATGCTGTAT
>DATHGL010000233.1:0-9401 GCA_035317625.1 Gemmatimonadales bacterium
GGTGGCGGCGCTGCGCGCCGAGCAACCGCCGCCCGAGCTGGTGTTGCTCGACATCCAGCTGCCCGGCCGCGACGGCTATAGCGTCCTGAACGACCTCAAAACGATGGAGGGCGACCATCCCTGGAAGGTGGTCGCCCTCACGGCACACGCGATGCCGGGCGATCGGGAGAAGGCGCTGGGCGCCGGGTTCGACGGCTACATCGCCAAGCCGATCGACGTGCGGAGCTTCCCCGACGAGGTCGCCCGCTACCTGTCCGCCGCCCGTTAGATCGCTTTCTTCAGGGTCACTGAGCCGTTCACAGTCGTGATGTGCACGTCGCGCCCGCCGCCGCCGACCGTCCCCTTCAAGGTGTGCGACGTGAACCTCCCAGTCACTGTGAGCGGGTAGTCGGTCGTGATCGAGCCGTTGATCGTCTTCGCTTCCACGTCGGCGTCGAGCCGCGACGGGAGCTCGGCGGTCACCGAGCCGTTCACCGTGACGACCGACACGGCCCCGGTATCGCCGAACGCGCGCATGCGCACGCGCACGTTGCCGTTGACCGAGAACGCGCTCACCGGACCCTGCGTGGTCTCCGCGTCCAGGTCGCCGCTCACCGTCCCGACGAAGAGGGGCGCGCTGACTCCCTTCACGTGGACGTCGCCGATCTGCGTCATGGCACCCAGTCGGACCCGCGGGGGGAGCCGCACCGTGAAGTCGACCGCCACGTCGTTGCCGTGGGTCCGGCCGGACCTGACGTCCTTCCCCGGGCGACAGCTCCCGTCGTTCCCCGGCCACACCGCGCACACCGCGATCCCCCCGTCATACGGCACCGCCACCAGGTGCACGCTCGCCGTGTCGGAGGAGCTGTAAGTTTTCACCGCCGTGATCTGCAGGGAGTCCGCCTTGGCAGGGTCGACGGTGATGGAGCCGCGCGTGTTGTGGATCCAGACCCATTGTTGCGGGGCAATTTTTGCGCGGTACGTCCAGGTGGCGCCCGTCGTGCGGGGACCGCCGCCCCCGTCGGGATCGAACTGGCTTCGCAGGTCGCGGAGGGCGGCGGGAAGGTTGGTGCCGACGACCTGACGCCCGCGGCCCACCACGTAGTGCACGAAAAAACCGATCACGAGGACGCCGCAGAACAGCGTCGCCCCGCGGATGATCTCTTTGCGCCAGCTGTCCCAAAATGCGCTCATGGGCGCCCCCTCCGGACGAGCTCCATACTGGCGGCTCGTACGCGAGTTGGCGAGGAGAGGTTTCGGCAGCGGGACAGGACCGGCGGACTGCTGGACGAGACCGGGGGGGCGCCACCGCCCCCCTCGGATCGGTCAGGAAATGGCTTGGAACCCCGAGTGCGCAGCCTCGACGCAGCGTACCGTTTGTCGGTGGAGCACGCGATGCTTGCCGGCGACGACGTGCGTGTCGGCAGGTGCGGACTCCACGGTGATGGGGTCGAGGACGCCGCCGTACCACACGTCACCGGTCCCGGCCGAGGGGGCGATCGTGGCCGCGGGATCCGGCGCGGCACGGAGGCCGACGCCGACGGAGGACACTGCGACCTGGGCGGCATAGCCGTAGCCGGTGGTCAGGACAATGCCGAGCAGAAGAGCGTAAACACGCATGGGATGCCTCCGAGAACTGCTGGTGTGACCGCACGCTTCGACCTATAAGACGTCGGAAGCTTCCAAATGGTTGCACTGAGGATGTCAGAGTGTCGTGAGCGGGGATCTCAGCCCTCGGTCCACCCCACGGCGAATTCGCCATGGCACCGCCGGCACGTCATGCGGCGTGGCCGGCCGCCGAGTGACTGCCGTTCGCGGCAGCTCGGACACACGGCGTAGCGATCGCCCCAGTTTTCCGGGAGGCGCACGGCGTCGCTCGGCCGAGGCACCACGCTCCACTGACGGGGCGGCCGCTCGATGACCTGCAAGAACGCGGACGGGATCTGGAGGAGGTGGCCACCAACATCAAGAACCGCCTGCAGTGGGTCGAGTTGCGTGATGCGATACCACGCCCCGCGGCGGAGCTTCACGTTCAGGTCGGCCTGCAAGCGAGCCCACATCCCGGTCATTAGCCATTCCTCGCGGAGAACGTCGACTGGCCCAAGGATAGTACGCGCGACCCAGCACGCGGTGCGCCGGATCACATACGACGTGCCGAGGCTGCCGATAAGGTGCTCCGCGCGTTGCGAATTGGTTCGAGGAGCTTCGGGCGAAGGCGCGGAAATGAACTGGCTCGGATGTGACGCCGCATCGCGTCACGCTATGCCGAGGGCAGGACTCGAACCTGCACGGGGGTTACCCCCCAAGGGATTTTAAGTCCCTTGCGTCTACCCATTTCGCCACCCCGGCCCGTCGAAACATAGCGCCCCCCTCACCGCACTGGCTCGCGCCGCACGCCGCTCGAGGCGGAACACCGAAGGTCGCACGGAACAGCGCTGACGCATTGGGACGCATGGGTTTGACAAGGGTTGGGGCCAATGCTACCCTTTCCCATCTCGTTCCACCATCGCCCGAAAAAGCCACCCGGAGACTCAACCTATGGGGCAGTCCCTGCGCTACGCACTGTTCCTGTTCGCCGCCTTTCCGGTAGCGCTCGGGGCGCAAGGCTTTGGGATCTTCGAGCAGGGGGCGTGCGCGATGGGACGCGCCGGAACCGGCGCCGCGGCGCCATGTGCGGATGGCTCCGCGATGTTTTTCAACCCCGCTGGCCTCGCCGGGCTCAAGGGTGGACGCGCCACTGTCGGCGTGACGCTGCTGGACGTGCAGGGAGCCTTCACCGACGATATCTTCCAAGCGAAGACGAGCCTCGACGACCCGCTCATCGCGGTGCCGCAAGTCTATATCTCCTATGGGGCTACGTCCAAGCTCGGCATCGGCGTCGGGTTGTTCGCCCCGTACGGTCTCGAGACGCAATGGCCGCTGGCGTTCGACGGGCGGTTCGCGGGCTACAAGAACATCCTCCAGTCAGTCTACATTCAGCCCACGATCGCCTACCAGGTGACGTCGGGATTGTCGGTCGGCGGGGGCCTGGACATCGTGCTGGGCAAGGTCGAGCTCAACCAGCGGCTGGATCTGGCAGACGCACCGGTCCCGCTGCCCGGTGTCCCGCTCGGCACGACCTTCAGTCAGTTCGGGATCGCCCCGGGCACCGACTTCGCCGATGTGCACCTGGAGGCCACGAAGACCACCGTGGCGGCACACTTCGGCGCGATCTACAAGGTGACTGATCGGCTCTCGCTCGGCGCGAACTTCCTCACGCAAGCGAAATTCGACTACGCAGGAATCGCGACGTTCACGCAGGTACCGACCAACCTCGTCGTGCCCGCCGATCTTACGGTCGATCCCCTGACGATCCCAGCCGGTTGCTCGGTCGATGACCTTCTCAGTGCCCCAACCGCAGCATGCAACGGGATCGGTCTGAATGTTTTCAACACAGTCTTCACGACCCAGCCCGTGACGACCACGATCAAGAACCCGAGCCAACTGACGCTGGGCGTGGCGTACAAAATCGCGAGCGGGTGGACGGTGTTGGGCGACTACCAGCACACGTGGTGGAATCAGTTCAACGAGCTGGTCATCGTTTTCCCGCAGGATCTTTCCGGAGCGCTCGATCGACACCTGTACGAGCGGTATCGGAATACCGACGGCTTCCGATTGGGCGCCGAGTGGGCCAAGGACGCGAAGTGGACGGTGCGCGGCGGCTATCTCTATCATGGGGGCGCGGCCCCGGCCGCGACGGTCACCCCGCTGCTGCCGGAGGGCGACCGCAACGAGTTCACGGGCGGCGCAACCATCAAGCTTGGCTCTGTGTTGACCGCGGACCTGGCCTATCAGTACATCCGACAGAACGACCGGCGCGGCCGGACCCGCGAGCCGATTCTCAACCAGGTGCCGACGACCGGGTTGAACAACGGCCTCTACTCCTTTCACGCGCACCTCTTCGGGGTGTCGCTCGGCTACGCGTTCTAGGGGGCTCGACGATGACGCACCGCCGTACTCTGCTTGCCAGCGCGCTGAGCCTCGCGCTCCTCGCCGCGGCCTGCCATCAGGATGACCTGTTCACGTCACGGCCGCCCGCCTACGCCGGCGGCGCAATGTTCACGCGGTACGTGTCCTTCGGAAACAGCATCACGGCCGGGTTCCAGTCGGGCGGACTCAACGACTCGCTGCAGCGCGCTGCCTATCCCGTGCTGCTCGCGCAGGCGATGCGGACGACGTTCTACTATCCGAGCATCAACTACGTGCCGACCCTGGACCTGTACGGGTGCCCGTCGCCGATCTCGTTCATTTTCTCGAACCCGCCGACGCGCCTGGGTTCTCCGACGACGCCACTCTGCTCGCTGCGAAGCGCGAACATCCCGCCGTACCTGAACAACGTCGCCTTCCCGGGCGCGGATGTACTCGAGCTGCTCAACACGAACTACGCGCCGCCCCAACCTCCGCCGTCGGCGACCGACGCCTACAAGCTGTTTCTGCTGGGCGGGCGCACGGAGCTGCAGCGCGCCCGCGAAGTGTCGCCCACGTTCGTGACGGTCTGGATCGGGAACAACGACGTGCTCTCGGCGATCCTCGACACCGGCGACGCGGGACAGGCCGCCGACATCACACCTCCGGCGACGTTCACGACGCGCTTCGACGCGCTCATGGACAGCATCGACTCGTTCGGCAGCGTGCAGGGCGGCGTGCTGCTCGGCGTCGTTCAGGTCACGGGGGCGCCGTACGTCTCTCAAGGGCGGGTGTATTTCGCCGCGCAGGCCGCAATTCCCACGATGACGGTGCTGCCCAACTGCCTCGCGTTCCAGGCGCTCAGCGCCACGGACACGGCGTTCGTGTACGTGCCGTTCCACTACGGCGCGCCCATCGTTGCGCAGGCCGCGGCCGGCGTTTCGGATACGCTGGACTGCAGCAACTCGCATGTCATCTCGGTGGCCGAAGCCGTCAACATGATCAGCACCGTCGCGCAATACAACGGGGCCATTCAACAGGCCGCGACGGCGCGTGGCTGGTTGTTCCTCGATCCCAACACGTTGCTCAGGGCCCTGGCGGCCGACACCGCGGCCATTCGACCGTTCCCGGCCTTCCCACCCCACCCCGCGGCCACCACGGCGCCATTCGGTACGGCCATCAGCCGAGACGGCATCCACCCGAGCACGGCGACCCAAAAGCTCATTGCCCAGACGCTCCAGGGGGCGATCAACGCCTTTTACCAGTCGGCCATCCCGGCCGTCCCCTGACGCGAAACTCCTCG
This sequence comes from Gemmatimonadales bacterium, assembly GCA_035317625.1. GTDB lineage: Bacteria > Gemmatimonadota > Gemmatimonadetes > Gemmatimonadales > GWC2-71-9 > AG41. Next base: position 5,228 of record DATHGL010000233.1, read on the forward strand.
CGTGCCGCAGGGTAGCGCACACGGCATCCGCCATCCGGTGGGTGCCGTTTTGCTGATGCGAACCTTCCGAATCGCCCTGCTCGTCGCCGGCTCCGCCCTGACAGGCGGGGCTCGCCTTGGCGCCCAGGCCGTGGAACGGACCGACGTCCCGGCGCGCGGCGTGCTCCGGGTCACCTTCGATCCGCGGATCATGATCTGGAACGACCAGTTCACCGACGCGGGACGCATGAAGCTCGGGGCCCCGCTCACGGGAGACACCGTGGGCGGTCGCTACATCCCCGTGGTGGCACGGCTCGAGCAGAACGTGCGAGTCGCGAGCGGCCTCTCGGGCTTCGTGGCGAGCCTCGGCGCGGGACTCCTCAGCGTGCGGCAGGAGCGCCGCACCTATCCCGTGATGGCCGAGCTGGGCGTCACGAGCCGCCTGTCGGTGAGCGCAATGGTGCCGATCGTCCGCGTGGCGGTCCGCAGCGCGCTGCAGCTGTCGAGCAAGGGCGCCAACCTCGGCGTGAACCCGCTCGCGCTCAACGCTCTGGGGGCGCGGGGGACGGACTCGGCCTTCTTCGCGCAATTCGACACCGCCCTGGCTCAGCTCGACCGGCAGATCGCGATGGGCCAGTACGGATGCAACGTCAATCCGTCGTGCACTGCGAAAGACAGCTCGGCGTACTGGCGCACCGTACGCGATGCGCTGCACGGCTCCGTGTACGGTGTGGAGCAGACCGGCTCGCCCTTCCTGCCGCTCGACACCTCGACCGCCGGCCAGGCCATCGACAGCACCGTCGCCCGGATCCAGCAGGGTCTCAGCGTCACGTTCGGGATCGCCGGCTTCGATACCACGGTCGCGCTCGCGGCGGACACTCTCACTGGTAGCGCGTTCGAGCAGGCGCTCCTCAGTCCCGATCCGAACGGGTTCGGGTATGCCACGGTACCGTGGCACCGGAACTTCCGCTACCGCCTGGGCGACGCGGAGCTCGCCGCGAAGTACCGCCTCGTGGCCGGCGCGCACTATGCCGCTGCGGTGCAGGCGCTGGTCCGGCTGCCGACCGGGGCGAAGGATTCGGCCAACGACCTGCTCACGCAGTGGGTCGGCGATCACCAGCTCGACCTCGAAGGGCGGTTGATGCAGGAGCTGTCGGTGGGACCGCTCTGGCTCAACGTGGCGGTGCGCGCCGCGAGGCAGCGGCCAGGGACGCGGGTGCGGCGGGTCGCGCCGTGGGACGCGCTTCTGGTCCCGGCCGCAGCCACGGCGGACCTGCGCTGGGATCCCGGGGACTACGTGGGCGTGGACGTCGCGCCGCTGGTACGCCTCGCGCCGGAATTCGCGGTGGGGTTCACGGCGGGCTACTTCTCCAAGACGCGCGACCGCTACGCGTTTCAATCACCCCAGGACTCGGTCGCTCTCGCGACTCGACTGGGGGTCCCGACGGCGGCCAGCGTGCTCGACGAGGATACGGCGCAGCGCTGGCTGCGTCTCGGGTTTGCGATGACGTATCATGCCCCGAACGTCGAAGGGGGATTCTCGATCGAGCAGACCGTCAGCGGCGCTGGGCTCGTCCCCGGGGCGACGGTGTATCGGATCGTGCTGCGAACGACTCGGAGGCTTTTCTGAGCAACTCGGCAGCGTGACTGAGCGCGGTGCGCATGTCGGGATCGCCCAGCATCCGCGCCAGCTCCCGCGAGCGCGCGTCGCCCGTGACGACCTGCACGTCGCTCGTGGCGATCCCGCCTCGCGCCCCCTTTGCCACCACCAGATGGTGATGAGCGTAGGCCGCGATCTGCGGGAGATGGGTGATGACCAGCGCCTGCCTTCCTCCGGCGGGTCCCCGCGCCACCGTCGCGAGCGCCTCACCCACGCGCCCTCCCACCTCGCCGCCGATCCCTTGGTCTACTTCGTCGAACACGAGCGTGGGAACCGCGTCGTGCTCCGCCAGGACGACCTTCAGCGCCAGCATCAGCCGCGACAGCTCGCCGCCTGAGGCGACTTTGGCCAGGGGGCGCGCCTCGAGGCCGACGTTCAGCTGCACGGTGAAGGTCACTGTCTCCGACCCGTCTCCCCGGGGAGAAGGGAGAGGGAGGAGGTTCGTTTCGAAGCGACCTCCCTGCATTCCGAGCGCTGGGAGCAACTCGTTCACCGCCTCCGCGAGGCGAGTAGCGCCGTTCGTCCGCTTGGCCGTGAGCGCCGAGCCGGCGCGCGCGAAGTCCGCGGCGGCCGTTTCGCGCAGCTCGGCGATGTTGCGCAGGTCCAGGTCCGCGGTGTCGAGCAACTCGAGCTCACGAGCGGCCCGATCCCGCGTGGCGAGGACGTCGGGGAGTGTCGGGCCGTACTTCTGGGTGAGCCGGAACAACACGTCGCGCCGCTCTTCGACGACGCCGAGCCGGCGCGGGTCGCTCTCGATCGCCGCGGCGTAGTCTCGCGCGGCCTGAGCGAGCTCCTCGACATGCGAGAACGCGCCGTCGAGCAGCTCGTGCCACTTGGCCACGGAAGGATCGAGACGCGTGAGGCCCCCGAGCAGCTTGGTCGCGCGCGCGAGCCCGGCGGTGTCGAGCGCGTGCTCGATCTCGCGGGACAGGCGGCCCAGCTCGTCGGCATGGGCGAGACGCTTCGCCTCGAGCTCCAGGGTCTCCGCCTCGCCGTTCCGGGGCGCGACGCGCTCGATTTCGTCGACCACATGCCGGAGGTAATCCGACTTGCGGCGCACGTCCTCGCGTCGGGCCGTGAGCTCCTCCTCGCGCCGCTCGAGCTCGCGCAGGCGCTCATGCGCGTCGCGCACCGCCGTGCGCTCCACCGCGGCGTCGGCGAACGCGTCGAGCATGTCGCGCTGGGCATCGGGGCGCAGCAGGGATTGCGTTTCGTGCTGACCGTGCAGGTCCACCAGGAGCGCGCCAAGCTGCGCCAGGACACTGACGGTGGTGGGGCTGCCGTTGACCCAGGCGCGGGATCTCCCTTCCCCGCTGATTTCCCGCTTCAGGACGAGTCGTCCGTCCTCGGCTTCCACCCCCAGGGCGGCCAAGGGCGGCATCAGGCGGGAGAGGGCGGCAGGAGCGAATTCGAAGGCGCCTTCGATAACCGTCTTCTGTGCACCCGGGCGGACAACGTCGCTCGACGCCCGCTCGCCGAGCAGCAAGGCGAGCGCATCGACCAGCATGGACTTGCCGGCGCCCGTCTCTCCCGTCAGGACGTTGAGGCCGGGGGCGAGCGGGAGCGTGACATCGGCGATGACGGCGAGGTCGCGGACGCGCAGCTCCGTGAGCACTACCTGCGCTCGCGGTCGGAGAGGTCGCCCCACTGGAGCTTCTTGCGCATGCGGGCGAAGAAGCCTTCGGGGCCGAGACGGACCAGGAGGACCGGGTGGGCGGCGCGCTTCACCACGAGGCGCTCGCCGGCGCGCATGGTGGTGCCGACCTGCCCGTCGAAAGAGACGAGCACGTCCTCGGTCCAGGGGGGCATCGGCTCGACGGTCACGGCGGCGTCGGACGGGACGACGAGCGGCCGGACGGCGACGGTGTGCGGGCAGATCGCGGCCACGACGATGGCGTCCACGCTCGGGACCACGATCGGGCCGCCGGCCGAGAGCGCGTAGGCCGTCGAGCCGGTCGGCGTCGCCACGACGATGCCGTCGGCGGAATACTGACCGACTTCGTCGCCGTCCACCGAGACACGCAGCCGGATGACGCGTGCCACGCCCCCCTTGTGCACGACGGCGTCGTTCAACACGACCGGCTCGGCGCGGCTCTTGCCCTGCTTGTCCTCGATGAAGGGCGCGAGGGCGAGGCGTGACTCGGTCGCGTAGGCTTGGCGCACGAGCGCGTCGAGGGCCCAGTCGAGCGTTTGCGCGTTGGCGGTGGTGAGGAACCCGACCCGCCCGAGGTTGACGCCCAGAATCGGCGTGCGCGCCCCGTCCAGCGAACGGGCGCCGCGCAGCAGGGTCCCGTCGCCGCCGAGGGTGATCAGGCAGTCGAGCGGTGGCGCCCCGCGGAGCGGCGCGGGTGCTCGGTCGGGCCAGAGTGGCTCGATCGGCTCCTCGGTGAACAGCACGACGCCGAGCTTCGGCGCGACCTGCGCCAGGTGCGCGAGGATGGTCTTGAGATCGCGGTAGCTCGGGTTGCCGACGACCCCGACGTTCATGAGTGGGTGAGCGATTCCTCCGCGGCGAGGGCGCGCACCCGCGCCGCG
>DATHGL010000234.1:0-13642 GCA_035317625.1 Gemmatimonadales bacterium
GAGCAGTCGGCCGCCATCGAGACGGGGCAGCTGGCGGACGACATGCGCGGCATCCTCCGCGATCCTCCGGACTCGGCCGCGGTCGCCCGCCTGTCGGCGGTCCCGTTCTACAACTCCAAGCTCCGCACGACCTGCGTCGCGACGCTGGTCGAAGCGGGCCACGCCGAAAACGCGCTGCCGCAGTCGGCCCGAGTGACGGTGAATTGCCGCATCCTCCCGGGCGAGCCTGCGTCGGAGGTCGAGGCCACGCTCCGAGCCCTCGCCGCCGACGACCGGATCGGGATCCGCACGATCTACGCCGCGATCCCCAGTCCGCCCTCGCCCCTCACCCGCGCGATCATGGGCCCGATCGAGAAGCTGGTGGCGGAGCAGTTTCCGAATGTCCCCATCGTGCCGGTGATGGAGGCCGGTGCCACCGACGGACTGTTCCTGCGCAACGCCGGGATCCCGACCTACGGCGTGTCGGCGGTGTTCGAGGAGCAGAACGACGTGCGCGCGCACGGCCGCGACGAGCGGCTCAGCGTGCGGAGCTTCTACGATGCGCTCGACTTCTGGTATCGGATGATGCAGGCGCTGGCTGGTGCGCAGGGCCCGTCCTAGGCTGTCGGGCGGGCGCGTGGTTGACGCGGTGCCCCAGGCGGAGTATCTCACGCTGAGTTCACTTGGGCGCCAGGGAGCCGCATGAGGAAGCGAGTGATGGACGGAGTACAAGGCCGGGTGGTGCGGTTCCGCGCTCCGGGTGTGCCTGAAGCCGATACCCGCGACGAGGCGGACGAGCCCGGCTACCGCGACCGGCCCATGCCGGTGGCGGCCTCGATCCTGTGGCAACCGGCGGATGGTGCGGCGCCACAGGGCACCCTCACGATCCCGATTTTCATCACCCAGCGGGCGCTGGCCGCCGTGCACGACCATTGCGCGGCGACACGCGAAGTCTGCTTCGGCTTGCTGACGGGGAATCTGTTCCGCTCCCCGGACACCGGCGCCCCGTATCTCGTCGTCGAGTCGACCATTCGCCTGCCCGCCGGCGCCGCCGACGACGCCAAGACCGCGCTGGTGCAGGGGTGGGTGGTGGCGCAGGACGTGTTACGGCGAACCGACGATCAACTCGTCGGCTGGTACCGCGGGGGCGCGGCCGCCACGGCTACTCTGTCACCGGCGGAAGCGGAGATGCACGCCGCCCTGTTCGCGCAACCATGGCAGGTCGCGGTGGCGGTCGACGCCGGCGGCGACGCATCCGCCGGCAGCGTGCTGCGCCCGTCGGCGGGGGATGGGTGGGCGCGCCAGGGCCTCCCCTTCTACGAGCTCCTGGAGCAGGCCTCCATCCAACCGGACGGCACCAAGCGCACGCGCCTGCACTGGACGAACTATCGCACCAACCAGGCGACGTTCCTCCCCGCCGACCGGGTGGCCGCGCCGCCTCCCTCGGTCGCGCCCGCCCCACCGGCCGTCCATCCGGCGCCACGGCCGGCGCCGCTGGTGTTCTTGCCCGATCAATTCGGCCCGGGCCCCGGCGCACCGCCATTCGGTGCCAAGCCGCTCAACGCGGCACTGCGGTTCCCGCGTGGGCGCGCCGCGCGGTTCGCGGCGTACGGGGCGGCTGGCCTGCTTGCGATCGCCGGCCTGTCCCGCCTGTACTCAGGCCGCACGTCGCCCGCGTCGCCCGCGTCGCCCGCGTCGCTCGCGCCGCCCGCGCCGCCCGTGCCGTCTCCCGCTGTGCCGGAGACGGTGGTGGCGACGCCGCCGGAGCGCCTGGGCCGGGCGGCCGACACGCTGTCGCTGGCGATCGCCGCGTTCGACCTCCGCGCACGGCTCTTCGCCAGCCGGCAGATGCAATGCCCCGAGCTGGCGCGCGGTCTCGTCCTGGTCGAAGAGCGCTGGGCGTCCTACAACCGCGCGCGCAAGGACAGCGACGCGCCCCTCGATTCGGCGCGGACGGCCCGCGACCGGGCGCTCTATGCCGATGCCGATGCGGTCGAGCGGCGGTTCGAGCGCTCCGGGTGCCCCCGACCGTGACCTGGCCGGCCACCGTGCGGACACGCGCGCGGGGCCCCCTGTTGCTCGGTCTGCTGACGTGCGGCGTGACATCGCCCGGCGCGACGCAGGGATCCCAGCCGCTCCGCAAGACGGACGTCATCCGTTTGCTGTCGAACCCTCTGATCTCGAAGGCTGAAGTCGCGGATCTGATCCGGCGGAACTGTATCGCGTTTCGCCCCACGCCGCGTGATTGGGTCGATCTGCGGGACTTCGGCGCGGACACGGGGGTGCTGACGAGCATCAGCGGGTGCGCCACCGCCGCGGGGGCACCACGCCCCGGCGGCGAACCGCCACCGCTCAGCGGGGTGCTGCTGACCGAGCGGGTGATTGTGACGGCGGGAGCGCAGGTCGTCACGCGGGTGCAGCTGAAGCGGGGCGACATTCCGCAAGCGGGTATCCCACTCGTGCTCCGGGGCAGCTCGAGAATTCCCGGCGGGCCAGCGCAGGACGTGCGGGCGACGACCGGGGCGGGCGGTATCGCGCTGTTCCAGTTTGCCGTGGGCCGCACACCGGGTGCCTATCTGCTCGACATCGTCACCGCCTCCGGGTTCGTGATTCCGGGGGCGCCGCCGCTCGAAGTGATCGTGAGTCCCGCGGGGCCCGCCGACGTCGACGTCCAGCCTGCTCGGGTGGAGGTGCGGGCCGGCGAGCGGGGCCCCATCTCGCTGCTCGTGACGGTGCGGGACTCGTCGGGGCACGTCGTGCCCGGCGAGCCGGTCGCCCTGCAAGCGGATGGTCCCGACATGGGCGTCGCGGTCGACGGTCGCACCACGGACTCGCTCGGACGGGTGGTGTTCGCCGTCGAGCGGTCGACGATCCGCCGGGCCGGGAAGCTCGCGATACGAGTGCGCGGCCAGGTGTTCGGCTCGGTGGACGTGGTCCGGGGGGATGTGGCGGCGACCGGCGCCACGGGGTTCGTCTCGGGCGTCGGCCAGCACGGCATCGCGCGCACCGGGCTGAGCGAGCCGCTCGTGTTCCAGGTTCGCAGCAGCACGGGCAGGGCGCTCGCGGGCAAAGTCGTCAGGTTCCGGGGCGTCAATGCCGAGGTCGCGCCCGACAGCGTCGTCACCGACGCGGCCGGGTTCGCTCGCGTCGAGGTGACGTTGGGCAAGCAGGCGGGGCCGGCCCTGGTTAACGCCGTGGTAGACTCGATCCAGAAGCAGGCGGCACTTTCGGTGGAGCCGGCCGGTCCCGAGAGCGTCGTCATCGAGCGAGACGGGATGCGCGTGGACGGCGGGAGGATGGCAGTCACGGCGGGCGGCACGTTCGTGGTGCGGATCTCGGCGCTGGATGCGTACGGAAACGCGGTGCCGACGACGAATCTGGCGCACGTGATTCAGGAGACGCGCACCCGCTTCAACGTCAAGTCGCAATTATTGAAGCTGATCAGCGTGGAATCGGATGGTGGGGCTGCGCTCGTCACCTTCAGGGCGGCGGGTGTGGGCGACGTGGAACTGTCGATCGCCGGCGCGATGGTATCCGTCCAGGTCGTCCCGGCCCCCTAGGCGCCGCAGCCCGACCGTCCAGGCGAGGGCGAGGCGTAACACCCGGGGCTGCCGCGTAAGCGATGGAGCGCCTACCTTCAAGCGCGGCACACGCTGGGGGGCGGATCGGGCCTGGTGGTCCGACTGGTCTTCAAAACCAGCTGGGGTCCTTCTGGTCCTCGGTAGGTTCGATTCCTACCCGCTCCCGCCACCGCCCCGGCGCTTAGTCACGTGTCGTTGTCGCAGGCGCGCGACAGGCATGCGATGGCGGCGCCTCACATCCGCCCTCGCCCACTGACCCCTATCCCCAGACGCGTGGCACCGGGTTTGCAGTACAGCCGGACGGCCCGCGGGAGTGAGCCGTGCCCCCGTCTCCGCTCGGCTTTGAGGAACGGGGATTGGATTGTGGGCTTGGCCACTCCCTGCGGCGCCGCCAAGCACGCCACGCCGGCGGCTTACCCCAGCACTTCCCGGACTTTCTGCGCCAGCGCCACCGCGCTGAATGGTTTCTGCAGGAAGGCGAGCCCGCGCTCGAGCATTTGATGACGGCCGATTGCGGCCGCCGGATAGCCCGACATGAACAACACGCGGGTTCCAGGGCGCCTGGCGGTGAACTGGGCCGCGAGCGCCCGGCCGCCCAGCCCCGGCATCACGATGTCGGTGAGCAACAGATCCACCGCCTGCGTCCCCTCCGTGAGCGCGAGGGCGTCTTCGGGGCAGGCCGCCTCGATCACGGCGTACCCGTGCCGCTCGAGCACATGTCGCGCCACCGCACGCACCGCGTCTTCGTCCTCGACCAGTAGCACGGTCTCGGTACCCCGAAGTGAGGCGATGGGAAGGGGCGACCGGAGCGCTGCCGGCGTCGGCTCCGTGGGGCGCGCGCGCGGCAGGTAGATCTTCACGCTCGTCCCGAGCTCCGGCTCGCTGTATACCCACACAAACCCGCCGAACCGCTTCACCGCGCCGTACACCGTCGCGAGGCCGAGCCCGGTGCGGGTATCGCGATCCTTGGTCGAGAAGTACGGCTCGAACAGGTGCGCCTGAGTCGCGGCATCCATCCCGGTGCCCGTGTCGGTAACCGCCAGCAGGGCGTACGGGCCCGGCGGCATCAACCGGTGATCGGCGGCGTACACCTCGTCGAGCACCACATTGTCGGTCTCGATCGTGATCTGGCCGCCCGCGGGCATCGCGTCGCGCGCGTTCAGCACCAGATTGAGCAGCGCCTGCTTGAGCTCGTCCGCGCTCGCGCTCACCGGACTCGAGCGCGACTCGAGGGCAGTCGCCAGTGCTATCCCGCTCCCGGCCAGGATCGACAACTCCCCCTCCGCCCCGCGCACCAGCACGTTCAGGTCCAGCACCTCCGGCTCGACCGGTTGCACGGCGCCCAGCGCGAACAGACGGCGCGTGAGCTCCGTCGCGCGGTCTACCGCGGCGCGGATCGCCGTGATCTCGGTCCGCCGCGGATCTTCGGGCGCGAGATCGTCGAGCAGCAGGTCGCAGTTCGCGGCGACGGCCGTGACGACGTTGTTGAAGTCGTGCGCGACGCCCCGCGCGAAGCGCGCGAGCGCCTCCATCTTATTGGCGTCCCGGAGCCGGGCCTCCAACGTCTCTGGGTGCATGGTCCCCTCTCCGCCCTACAAGAAAGGCGTACCGTGGGGATCGAGGCAATAGGTGCGGGACTGCACGTTGCCGCGGGGCGCGTGTCCTGCGTCACCCTCGCGCCGCCGTGGTGGCCGTATGTTTGGTCATGGCGAGAATGCAGTGGGGTCGTCTGCAGGTGGACGTACCGTGCGCCCTGCGCCGCGGAGCCTGGTATCGCGTGGCGCGGCTCGCTCCCCTCGAAGCCGTGCTCGACGTCAATCGCCGGCCGCTCACCGTCCCCCACTATCTCCTCCAGGTTGTCTCGAAGCCTCCCACGCGTTGGTCCGTCGTCCCGCGTCCCGAGCGGGCGAGCGAGTTGCCGCTCGACTGGGGCGAGCACTATGGCGTGTGCCCGAGCTGCCGCGAGCGCGCCGAGCTGCGCGGCCGCCCGCGCCGGCTCGCATGCGGTCGTTGTCGCGGTGAGTTCGAGGTCGCCTGGGACGAGGAGTATCTCGCCGGGGTGTGACGGCGGTCCGAGGCTCCCGTAGTGCCGGTCGAGCCACCCCTCACGCTCAGCCGCCCATCGCCCGTTCGACATCTGCCAGACGCGCCTCGATCTCCACGGGGCGGTTCGCGCGCCCCGGTCGGGGCTCGAGCTCTTGGTGATAGTACGTTACCGTCTCCGGGTCTTTCAGCACGTGCCCTGTCAGCACGGCCACCACCCGCTCACCGGGCCGGATCGCCGCCTCGGCAATCAAGCGTCGCACACCCGCGGGCGCCGCGGCGCTGGCGGGCTCACACCCGATGCCCGCGCCGTCCACGACGGCTTTCGCTTCGAGGATCTCGGCGTCGCTGACGGTCGTCACGACGCCGCGGGTGTCGCGGATGGCGCGCGCCGCGCGCTCGTACGAGACCGGGTTCCCGATATCGATCGCCGTGGCCACGGTGTGCGGCTCCACGCGGTGCCGCTGCGTGAATCCTTCGCGGAAGGCCTGGGCGAACGGGGCGGCCCCCTCTGCCTGCACGGCGGCGAGCCGCGGCGCGCGGTCGATGAGCCCCCACGCCCGTGCTTCCTCGAGCGCCTTGCCGAACGCCGCCGTGTTGCCGAGGTTGCCCGCCGGCACGACGATCCAGTCGGGCGGCTCCCAGGCGAGCTGTTGCAGCAGCTCGAAGACGATCGTCTTCTGGCCTTCGAGCCGGAACGGATTCACCGAGTTGAGGAGATAGACGCCCAGGCGCTCACTCGCCTGGTCCGCCAGCTCGAGGCAATCGTCGAAGTTGCCACGCACCAACAGCGTGCGGGCCCCGTACGCGAGCGCCTGCGCGAGCTTGCCGATGGCGACCTTGCCCTTGGGAACGAGGACGAGCGCCGGCAGGCCGGCGATCGCGGCGTAGGCGGCGAGCGCGGCCGCGGTGTTGCCGGTGGACGCGCAGGACACCGCACGCGCCCCGACGCGCCGCGCCTGCGTCACGCCGACCGTCATGCCGCGATCTTTGAACGAGCCCGTGGGGTTGTGGCCTTCGTGCTTGAGCAGCAGCCCGGGTGCGCCCGCCCACGCGGCCACCGCCGCGCTCTCGAGCAGGGGAGTGTTGCCCTCGGGATACGAGAGGATGTGCGCGCCGGCCGTCGGGAGCACCGCTTCGGAGAACCGCCAGACGCCCGAGGCGAGGACGCCGCGCCGCACACCCGCCCGCGCGTCGAACGTCGCCCGGAGCGCGTTCCCGATCTGGGCGGGGGATGCATGGCGCACTTCCAGGAGGCCGCGACACCGCGGGCAGCGCGGATGGGGGTCCGTTTCGGGAATCTCGCTGCCGCAGCCTGCGCACACCTGCCAGCTGGCGCTCATGCGCCCGCGAGCTTCAACACATCATTCAGAATGCCCCCCGCCGTCACGGCGGGTCCGGCGCCGGGCCCGGTGATGACGAGCGGATTCTTCTTGTAACGCATGGTCGTGAAGATAAACTGGTTGTCGGTCCCGTTGAGCGAGGCCATCGGGCTCGGCGCCGCGACCACGACGAGGCCGACGCGGATGCGGCGGCGCGTCACGATCGCTCGGTAGCGCAGCACGCCGCCGCGCCGCCGCGCCGCCGTCACTCGCTTCGCCCACCCTGCATCGAACTGCGCCAGCGAGGCGAGAAACCGATCGAGCCCAAGCCCCGCCGCCCCGTCGGGAACGAGCGATTCGACCGCGATGTCGTCGAGCTCGCCGGCAAAGCCGAGCAGCCGTCCCAGGATCAGCGCCTTGCGCGCCACGTCCATCCCGGAGAGGTCGTCGCGCGGATCGGGCTCCGGGTAGCCCTTGGCGATCGCGCCGCGCAGCGCCTGCGAAAAGGGGGCGCCCCGCCCAAGCTCCCCGAAGAGATACCCGAGCGTTCCCGAGGGACAGCCCTCGATCTTCGAGACCCGGTCCCCGGACTCCGTGAGCTTCTGGTAGGTGTCGATGATGGGGAGGCCGGCGCCCACGGTCGCCTCGAGCAGCAGGCGACGCCCATGCGTCTGGGCGGCGGCGCGCAGCTCGTCGTACTTTCGCTTCTGGGTGGTGACAGGACGCTTGTTCGCGAGCACCACGTGCATCCCGGCGCCGAGCGCGGCCTTGAGCGTCTCGGTCGTGTCGGCGGCGGTCAAGTCCACGAGGATCGGGTTCGCCAGTGCGTGGCGGGCCACGAACGCGACCGCGTCGGCCGCGCTCGCCCGCCGGCCGCCCGCGGCCTTCGCGAGGGGCGTGCCCTTCGCCTTGGCCGCGCCGAGCGCGGCGAGCCGCCGGGGTGCGAGGCCGCGCGCGTCGAACACGAGCCCGCTGCGGTCGATCAGGCCCACGATGCGGAGCGTGAGCGCGTCCCGTTTCACCTTCGCGATCATCGGCGCGAGCGCCCGCCCGATCTGGCCGAACCCCAGGAGCACGACGTCGGTGCGCTCGGGATGCGCCACCGCCCCGCCGCCGATCTTCGAGAGTTGGAACGCCGCGTGCACGGCGCGCTGGGCTCGGGGCGCATCCTTGGCGTCGACCACCAGTGAGAGGTTGAGCTCCGACGACCCCTGCGCCGTCGCGATCACGTTGATCTCCGCCTCAGCGAGGGCGGAGAACACGCGGGATGCGATCCCCGGCGTTCCCGCCATCCCGAGGCCCACCACCACGAGCGTCGCCAGCCCGCTGCGGACTTCCACGCCGTCGATCTCCTGCCGCGCGATCTCGCGCCGGAACGTCTCTTCCAGGCTGTGACGCGCCCGTTCGGCGCTTTCCGCGGGGACGCTGAAGCAGATCGAGTGCTCGGACGAGGCCTGTGTGATGAGCGAGACGGAGATGCCCTCATGGTGCACCGCCGCGAACGTCCGGGCCGCGATACCCGGCACGCCCAGCATGCCGTTGCCCGTGACGGTGAGCAGTGCCTGCCCCGGAATCGCGGACAGCGCTTTCACGGGATATTGCTCGAGTGTGCGGCGGCGCGAAATCTCGGTCCCGAGCGACTCGGGGTCCGCGAATGGACGGATGCGGATGGCGACGTTGCGCTTGATCACGGGGATGAGCGCCCGGGGGTGCAACACCTTCGCCCCGTAGTAGGCGAGCTCCGCCGCCTCCCGCACGTGCAGCTGCGGCACGACCCGCGCGTCGGGCACGATGCGTGGGTCGGCCGTGAGCAAACCGGGCACATCCTTCCAGAGCGACACTTCGCGCGCCCCCAGCACCCGGGCGAGCAGCGTCGCCGTCAGGTCGGAGCCGCCGCGCCCCAGCGTGGCGACGTGGCCGTCCGGCGTGGCGCCGAGAAACCCCGGCACGACGGGGACGACGCCGCGCGCGAGCAGCGGCTCGAGCGCACGGCGCGCGCTCCGCTCGGTGCGCCCGAGGTCGGGGGATGCGTTGCCGAACGTCTCGTCGGTCTGGACGACTTCGGTCGCGTCGACGTAGGCGACGGGGCAGTCGGCCGTCGCCAGCGCGGCCGCGAACAGGCGCGCCGAGAGGCGTTCGCCGCGCGCCACGAGATAGTCGATGGTGCGCGGCGTGACCTCGTGGAGAATCCCGAGCCCCCCGGCGAGCTGCTCGAGCTCGGCGACCGCGGCGTCGATGAGCCCGACGAGCTCGTCGAGCCGCGCGCCCCGCGGGACCAGGGCGCGGGCGGCCTCGGTGTGCTGGGCGCGCAGCCCCTTGGCGGCGGCACGGACATGAGCGGCGTCCCCCCGAGCGGCGCACGCCGCGCTCTCGAGCAGCGCGTCCGTCACGCCGCTCATGGCGGACACGACCACGACCTGCGGGGCAGGTCGGTGGGCGAGCACGATCCGCACGGCGTGCTGCACGCCCGCGGCGTTCGCGAGCGACGCGCCGCCGAACTTGTGGATGTGTGGGGGGCGACGGGCCACGCGACCCTCAGTCCGATTCGTAGCCCGCCGCGGGGCGAGCGGCGTGGAAACTCTCGGCGGCAATGCCACGGGCGCGCCAGGCGCGCACCATCGCCTGGCCCACCGTCGTGGCCTTCCCCGGGCGAGTCACGGCGACCAGGGTCGGCCCCGAGCCGGAGAGGGTGGCGCCGAAGGCGCCCGCCGCCCGGGCGGCGGCCGTCACGTCGTCGTATCCGGGGATGAGCGCCCGTCGAAACGGCACGTGCAGCACGTCGTCGAAGCCCGCGGCCAGGAGCCGCGGGTCAGCGTGCGCCAGGCCATGCACCAGTGCGGCGCCCTTCGCGGCCGCGCACACGGCCTGCGCGTGCGTCACCGTGGCCGGCAACACGGCGCGGGCACGCTTGGTCTCGACGGTGAAGTCCGGCACCGCGAACACGAGCACGAGCGATTCGTGGATCACGAGGGGCGTGACGATCAGCCCATGGGGGGGAGGGCCGGGCAGCACGAGGGTCGCACCTCCGTACACCGCGGGAGCGACGTTGTCGGCGTGCCCCTCGAGCTCGGCGCAGAGCGCGGCGAGGGCGTCGCGGTCGAGCGCGAGCGCCAGCAGGGCCGTGGCGGCCGCGGCGCCGGCCACCGTCGCCGCCGCAGAGGAGCCGAGTCCGCGGGCGACGGGGATGTCCGAGTCGGCGACGAGCACCAGGCCGGCGGGCACGTCTCGCCCGGCCTGTCGGCAGGCGGCGACGAACCCGCGATACAGCAAGTCCGCATCCGGCGGCGAGTCCAGGGCCCGCAGTGTCCCGTGGCGCTCGATCGCGACGGTAGCGGCGGCCCCGTGCGCGCGCGCCGTGACGCGAAGCCAGCGCTCGACGGCCACGCCCACGCAATCGAACCCGGCGCCCAGGTTGGACGTCGTGCCCGGCACCCGCACGCTCACGCTCGCTGGCATCGGCGGTCCCGCCCCCGCGCAACAGAAACGCCCGCGCAATGCCACGCCGCGGGCGGTCGCTTTTTCGCACGTTGTTGCATACTTATCCCTCGTGCGCGGCAGCGTCAAGGACCGCGCCCACGAAAAGGAGCGTGCGTGAAGACGAGCATCCGGGTCGGCATTCTGGGCGCGACTGGCACCGTGGGGCAGCGCTTCCTGCAGCTGCTCGACGGCCACCCGCGCTTTGCGGTAACGGCGCTGGCGGCATCCGATCGCTCGGCGGGGAAGCGGTATGCGGAGGCGTGCACCTGGCGGCTGCCGGGCGACATGCCGCGCGCCGTGCGCGCCCTCGTCGTCCAGGCTCCCGAGCCCCCGCTCGACTGCGACCTCGTCTTCTCGAGCCTCCCGGCCGACGTGGCGGGTCCGCTGGAGACGCGATTCGCGCAGGCCGGCCATCCGGTCATCAGCAACTCCTCGTCCCATCGCATGGACGAGACGGTGCCCCTCCTCATCCCCGAGGTCAATCCGGACCACCTGGCGATGCTCGAGACCTGCCGGGGGACCGGGCGCGGGTTCATCGTCACGAATCCCAACTGCTCGACCGTGATGATCGCGCTCGCGCTGGCGCCGCTCGCCGCCCGCTTCGGAGTCGAGGCGGTCGTCGCCACGACGCTGCAGGCGCTGTCGGGCGCCGGGTACCCGGGGGTCGCCGCGCTGGACATCACGGACAACGTCGTGCCCTTCATCGCCAACGAAGAGGAGAAGATCGAGCGCGAGACGCGCAAGATCCTCGGACGCCTGAGCGGGGGCCGGGTCGCTCCCGCGGAGTTCGCGGTGAGCGCGCAGTGCCATCGCGTGAACGTCGTGGACGGGCACATGGCGGCGGTGCGCGTGCAGCTCGGTCGCGCGGCGGATCCGACGGAGCTGCGCGATGCGTTCGCGTCTTTCACGGGGCTCCCCCAGGAGCTCCGGTTGCCGAGCGCGCCGCAGCAGCCGATCGTCGTGCGCGAGGAGCCCGACCGTCCGCAGCCGCGGCTCGACCGCGACGCGGGGCGGGGGATGAGCGTGACGGTGGGTCGGATCGCGCGCGACGCGGTGCTCGGGCACCGGTTCGAAGTGCTGGGTCACAACACCATCCGCGGCGCGGCGGGCGCGGCGATCCTGAACGCGGAGCTGCTCCTGGCCCAAGGGTACGTGAAACCGGGCGACTGAGAGATGACGTCATCGCGGCACCACTTGGACGGCGAGCTGCGCCAGCCGGAGGAGCACGAGTGCACGGTGCGCGTGGAGCCCGCGCGGCTGCAGGTGATGGTGGCGCGGTGAGACAGGGGGTCCGGCGGGCGGGCGGGAAGGCGGTCGGGAGAGCGGCGCTGCTCGTGCTCCTCCTGACCGCCCGTCCGCCGGTCCTCCTGTCCGCCCAGGTTCCCGACACCATCTCCGCTCCCCTCGTCACCACCGGCGCGCTGGTCGTTCCAACCGACACCGTTCACGGCGTGCGACCGATGGGCGCCTTCCTGCGGTCGCTGCTCGTGCCCGGGTGGGGCCAGGCCGTCACGGGCCGGCGTGTCACCGGCGCGGTGTTCGCGGCGTGGGAAGGGGTCACGGCTATGATGACACTCAAGGCCCAGTCGGAAATGCACTACCTGAGGGAAGCGCGCTCGGCCAATGTGCCTGCCAAGCGGCAGGAAGTGCAGGACTGGCTGGTGCTGTGGGTCTTCAACCACCTGTTCTCCGGCGCGGAGGCGTTCGTCGCGGCCCATCTCCAGGACTTTCCCAAGGACCTGAAGCTGCAGGCGTTTCCCGGGGGGATCGGGATCCGCCTGCCGGTGCCTCGGCCGTGAACGCGGCGCCGCTCGGCGTCTTCGACTCCGGCATCGGCGGGCTCACCGTGGCGCGGGCCGTGTTCGAGCGCCTGCCGCACGAGTCGGTGATCTATTTCGGCGACACGGCGCGCGTCCCGTACGGTCCCAAGTCGCCGGACACGGTGCGCCGCTACGCGGACGAGATTCAGGCCTACCTGTTGCGGCGTGGTGTGAAGGCGCTGGTCGTCGCGTGCAACACCATTACCGCGCAGGCACTCGACCATTTGCGGGAGCGCTCGCCCGTGCCGCTGGTCGGCGTGATCGAGCCGGGAGCGCGTGCGGCGGTGCAGGGGACCCGGTCGGGCAACATCGGCGTGATCGGCACGGCGGGAACCATCGCGAGCGGCGCGTACGAGCGCGCGATCAAACGACTCCGGCCCGACGCCACCGTGTGCGTTCAGGCCTGCCCGCTGCTCGTGCCCCTGGTGGAGGAGGGGTGGTTCGACCACCCCGCCACCGAGCTGATCGCCCGGGAATACCTCGCACCGTTACAGCGTGCCGGCGTCGACGTCCTGGTGCTGGGCTGCACCCACTATCCGCTGCTGAAGCCGCTGCTCGCCCGGGTGCTGGGCCCCGCGGTGACGCTCGTCGACAGCGCCGAGGAGACCGCGCAGGTCGTGGCGCAGGAGATCGCGCAACGGGGCCTCGCCGCCGCGGAGGACAGTCATCCGACGCACCGCTTCGTGGTGTCGGACGACGAGCCGCACTTTCGCAGGGTCGGGGCGAGGTTCCTGGGGGAGACGCTGCGGCACGTGGAGGTGGTGCCCCTCGGATAAGACGTCTTACGGAAACGTCTTTAACTCCACGTTGTCTTTTGTGACGATCGCATACCGTCCACCGTCCAAGAACGCTCCCGGATTCACATAGGCACGGCTATCGGGGAGTTGTGACAGCGCCGGACGGTGGGTGTGGGCAAGGATCACGAGATCCAGGTCCGGACGGCGGGCGAGCAGCTGCTCGGCATAGCGCGCCTGCGCCTGCTCGGCCCGGTCGAGCACGGCCCGGTCCCGCGTGTTGTCCGCGAGCTTGCGCGACAGGTGGTACGCGATCCAGAAGCCGAAATCGGGATGCAGCGCGCGGAACACGCGGATCGTGAGGGGATGGCGGGTCACGCGGTGCATCACCTTGGCGTTCCAGTGCTGCTCCGTCAGCCCGTCGCCGTGGGCTACCAACGCGCGGCGCCCTGCGAGCTCGACTTCGGTCTCCCCGGGATGGAACCCGATGCCCAGGTCGTGGATGAAGAAGTCGCCGCCCCAGCGGTCGTGGTTGCCGCCCACGAACGTGATGGGAATGCCACGGAGGCGCAGCGCGTACAGCTTCGCGACCGTGGCGAAGTGACGCCGTGGGATCACGGCGCCGTACTCGAACCAGAAATCGAACAGATCGCCGTTAATGACGAGCGCGTCTCCCAGATCGGGGA
>DATHGL010000235.1:0-3313 GCA_035317625.1 Gemmatimonadales bacterium
ATTCGGGTCATCTCCACCACCACCGAAACCGACGCTGGCAACGGCCCAGGACGGACCGACCCCGACTCTCACAGAGTGTCTTCGGGGACACTGGCGCAGGCCAGAGTCACCGCCCTAGGAGTCTGGTCGCGCGGGTGTGTCGCTGTCTCTACGGGACTGGGACACGCGCAAGCGTTCGGGAACGGCGTTAGGCGTTCTCAGGCTTGCGTCGGTTGAGCCGCTGCGAGTCTTTCGCGGACGCGGCGCGCGAGCGGGATGATCCCCTTGCGCTCGTAGCGGTCGTGCGCCTCGCGCCACGCGTCGATCGCGGCGTCGCGGCGGCCGGCGGCCTCCAGCACCTCGGCAAGTTCGCACCACGCGTCTCCTTGCCACGGGAGATTGTCGCTCTCCTCCACCCTTGCCACCGCCTCACGGGCGAGACGTTCCGCCTCTGAGTGCTCGCCACGATGCGCGAGAACGCGAGCCTGCACCTGCCGCCAGAGGCCGGAATCGATGTTGTCATCAGCGGCGAGCTCTCGTCCGCGGCGGGCGAGAGCTTCAGCTTCGTCGAAGCGACCGAGGGCGCAGAGCTCGCGGCCGAGCAGGCACACGTACGTTCCGAGGAGACCGTATTGCTCTCGCTCCTCGAGCCAGGCACACAGGGTCTGGAGGTGACCGGCCGCCGCTTGGTGATCTCCCGCCATGCGCGCGATCTCGGCCAATCGAATCTCCCCGATCCGGCGGCCGTCGAGCTCTCGCAGGCGCTCGTTCGAATCCCGGGCGAGCGGGACGGCTTCGTCGAAGCGGTCGAGCATCGCCAGGAGCCAGGCCCGCGTGAACAGCGAGAACGGCCAGGGCGTCGCGGGCAGCAGCTCGTCGAGCTGCGCCAACGCCTCGGCCGCCGGAGTCGGCCCGAGACCGAGTGCAAGCTCGATCCAGAAGAGACCCGTCCGTTGCTGGCCCGCGAGCCTCGCGTGCTCCAACGCCCGCCTGCTCGCCCGGGCCGAGTCCGCCCATTGCTGGCGTGCGTTGTTGACAGAGACTGCGAAGACCTCCCACACATACACGAGTGCGGCGTGGTCCGCCTCCCGCTCGAGCAGCGGCAACGCTCTCAGCAGCAAGGTCTCGAGCTCGTCGGGCGTGCACTCGTTGAGGTTGAACCTGTGGTAGCCGAACATCGCACGTGCGAACACCTCGCCGGTCGCGTCGCCCTCGGCAGCCGCTCGCTCGGCCGCCGCCTCGACGATCTCTGCCGCGCGGCGCGAGTCCTCGATGAACAGCGTCGCGGCGAGGTCCACCTCGAGCAGGACGTCGAGCCGGAAGGGCCGGGTCAGCTCGAGCGCGCGCTCGAACAGAGCCCGCGCGGCGCGCCTGTCCTCACGCCAAAGGGCTCGCCGGCCGCTCGCCGCTAGTCGCTCCGCAGCGCGCTCGGCCAGCTCCTCGACCGGTTTCCCTAGCTCGCGACGGTAGCCAACGGCCTGCTCGAGGTGATAGCCGACGATCTCGTCCAGCTCGACGAGCTCCGTATGCGAGACGAGCCAGTCGGCGAAGCGCTCGTGCAGCTCCGCCCGGACGCTCTTTGGCAGCGAGTCGTAGGCCGCGTCGCGGATCAGGAGGTGGCGGAAGCGGAACCCGTCGTCGCCGGCCAGCTGAGCACGGTCGGGTCGCACGAGCTCCCGCCGGACCAGCGCTGTCAGCCGCGCCGTCACCTGCGGCTCCTCCGGTGCCAGAGCCTGCACCCCGCCCCGGTGGAAGAGCTCGCCCTCGATCGAGCCCCGCTCGAGCACCCGCCGCTCGGGCTCGTCCAGCTGGTCGAGCCGGACCGCGAGCAGCGCCTTCAGCGTCGGCGGTACCTCGACGTCCTCTTGCTCGCGGGCCATCGCCAGCATCTCCGAGATGAAGAGTGGATTGCCGCCCGCGGCGTGCGCGATCCGCTCGTGCAGCTCTCCCGTCACCTCCTCGCGGATCAGCTGGTCGGCTTCGTCGTCGCTCAGGGGCTCGAGACGCAGCGTGCCCGGCCAGGCGGGATGGCGCTCCAGCAGCTCCGGCCGCGCCATGCAAAGCAGCAGAATCGGTGCGTCGCCCGTGAGCAGCGCGGCCGCTTCGACTAAGTCGAGGAAGGTCTCCTCGCCCCACTGGATGTCGTCGAGGACGACGACGAGCGGCGCCTGCTCTACGAGCAGCTTCCGAAAGGCCCAGGCGATCTGGTCGGCGCTCGTGCCCTGGTCGCTCTCGCCGAGCAGAGAACGGACGGCGACCGCGGCGGCCGGATCCGACGGCAGCGCCGCGAGCTGCTTCACCACCTCGATCACCGGCCAGTAGGTGATTCCCTCGCCGTAGGGCAGACAGCGGCCCCGCACGACGCGAGCGTCGAGCGAATCAAGCGCCTCGGCAACCAGCCGTGACTTACCCACGCCGGCGTCGCCAACCACCGTCACGAGCTGGCAACCCGGCCCAGCCAGCGCCCGCTCCCAGGCGTCCACGAGCTTCGCCAGCTCCCGCTCGCGGCCGATGAAACGGGACGCGTGCGAGCGCTCCGGTGCTTCCTGCACAGCAAGCAGCGGGTGGGCGGCGACCGGCTCGCTCTTCCCTTTCAGCTCCAGCAGCCGCTCCTCGCCAACCTCCACCGCCGGCGCGACGAGCCTGAGCGTCTGCGCGCCGAGCAGCACCTCCCCCGCCTCCGCCGCCTGCTCCAACCTCGCCGCGACATTGACCGCGTCGCCGGTCGCCAAACGCTCCTCGGTGCCGGTCAGCACCTCCCCGGTGTTCACGCCGATCCGGCCCTCGACCCCCAGCTCCGGCAATGCATCCCGCATCTCCACCGCCGCCCGACAAGCCCGCAACGCATCATCCTCATGCACCACCGGGACACCGAACACAGCCATCACCGCGTCCCCGATGAACTTCTCCACCGAGCCACCATGCGACTCAACGATGCCCTTCATCCGCTCGAAGTAGCGCGCCAACAGCCCCTGCAACGCCTCCGGATCCACCGACTCCCCCAGCGCCGTCGACCCGACAACGTCGCAGAACAGCACCGTCACGACCTTCCGGTGTGCGCTGACCGACATGAGACGAGGCTAGACCATGAGCGCAGGCGCACCTAGCGCTTCAGACGCCATCGGGCTCAGCCGGGCGAATCTCGTTCGCGCGATTCGCCTCCCTCGTTCCGGGACAGCGTCAGGGGTCATTCCAGAACACTGGCCCAGGCGAGCGCGCGAGGGTGATCCGACAGAGCTAAGTCGGCGAGCGGTGGGTGTCGAGCGCCCAGTTCTGACTTTCACGCACGCACCGCATCCCCACGCGCTCGTAGAGCCGAAGAGCCCCGGTTTCG
>DATHGL010000236.1:0-2362 GCA_035317625.1 Gemmatimonadales bacterium
ACACCGCATTCATCCGTCGCGAGCGGCTCCCGGACCCGCCGCCAGCTGGATTTGCACGGCTCGCGCCCGATCTCGTCGTCGAAGTCCTCTCACCGGACGACCGGCCGGGTGAAGTCCTCGCGAAGGTCGCAGACTGGCTGAGCGCCGGAACCCGGCTCGTGTGGGTGGTCGACCCCGCCCGCCGGCGTGCGCGTGTATATCGGGCCGATGGCAGTGACTCGTCGGTCGAGGCCGACGGCGCTCTCGACGGCGGG
Organism: Gemmatimonadales bacterium; assembly: GCA_035317625.1. Lineage (GTDB taxonomy): Bacteria > Gemmatimonadota > Gemmatimonadetes > Gemmatimonadales > GWC2-71-9 > AG41. The sequence continues at coordinate 255 of DATHGL010000236.1, forward strand.
GACGTCTTGCCGGGTTTCACCTGCAAGCTGAGCGTGATCTTCTAGCCCTTAATTGTCGTCTTCCCCCAACGCCTCTTCCAACGGTCCACGCCGCACCGGCATCCTACTCAGGCAACCCTCGAGCGGGCAGGACGACCATGAAAACCGAACGACTTCTCATTCTCCTCACCGCCGTGAACGCAGGGCTTCTCTCGTATCAGATGCTCCGGCCGCGTCCCAGTGCGGCAGCCACGACCGATGTGCCGGCTGTGATCCGAGGCCGCGCCCTGGAGATCGTGGATGAGCGCGGCAGAGTTCGAGCCAGCCTGTCCGTGCTTCCGGAAGATCCCAAGCACATGTGGAAGGGCGAGCCTTATCCGGAAACCGTGCTCCTGCGGCTGATCACTGCCGACGGCAGGCCCAACGTCAAGCTCGGCGCGTCGAAGCGCGGAGCGGGGTTGCTGATCGGCGGCGAGTCCGACCCCACATACGTCCAGGTGCTGGCGGAGGGTGGCGAAACCACCGTGAAGTTGATCGACAAGAACGGCACCGAGCGGCTGATCAAGCCATAGGCGACGTTGGCCGCTCTAGAGGGTCAGGTAGACGACCTTCACGAAGCCGTCACCGTTGAACGTCCCCTTGCCCCAGTCGGCCTCGAGATCGACGAAAGGCTTGGCGGCGATGGACTCTTCCAGCGATTTCCCGGACGCCTTGAGATTTCGTACCCGGTCCGCGGCCGTGGAGAGCATGTCGCGATACTTCACGAGATCGGCCTTGGTGCCGAGTGGGCCGTGGCCCGGGACGATCTTAGTGTCGGCTTCGGCTAGGCTCAGCAGGCGTCCCACGCCCTCGATCATGCCGTCGATGCGGCCGCCGGTGGAGCCGTCGATGAAGGGATACCTGCCGTTGAAAAACACGTCGCCCGTGTGCAGCACGTTGGCCTTCTCGAACCGCACGACGACGTCGGTGTCCGTGTGCGCCGGCGGGACGTGCGACGCCGTCACCCGCTCGCCGTTCGCCTCCAGCTTGTACGCGTCCTGGAACACTCGCTGGGGCAGGGCGGCGGCGGGCGAGGGCGGAAAGTCGAGCTCGAGCACGGCGAGGTGGTGCGGCTGGGTCATCCGCAGCTTGGTGTTTTCGTGCGCCACCAGCGTGGCGCCGCCGGCGCGGAGCGGCGCGTTGTTGTCGGTGTGGTCGAAGTGCCAGTGCGTATCGATCACGAACTTCACGGGCGCGCCGCTCAGTCCCTTGAGCGACTCTTGCAACCTGGGCCACGCGGGCGCCACGAACGTGTCCACGAGGACCATGCCCTCGGCGCCGTGGAGCACCACCACGTTGCCGCCGGGACCAGCGAGCAGGGTGAGGTTCTCGGCGAGCGGCTGAGCCTGTATCGGGATGGCGCCGATGCGCGCCCGAACCGCCGCCACGGGATCCTGCGGGGGCCGGCCACTCGCCGCGCGGGCCACCTCGCGGGGAACGAGCCCGTCTACCAGCGCGCCGGCGCCCATCGCCGCCATCATGCGCACCCACTCGCGCCGCGTCCTGCTCGTCACCGTCCCGCTCACGCTCCACCTGCCGTCTCGAGTTGCGGTGCAATATGTCCCGGGTGGAGTCGAGAGCAAGGCCAGAGTTGTCGATTGGTGAAGCACGTGAGCGGCTGCGGGAGCTGGCGGGTGGCAAGTGAAAAGCCGGAGAGCGCAACGCTCCCCGGCTTTCCTGGCGTAGCGAACTCGGCTACGCGGAGATCTCTCACGTGACTGATAACATCGTCCCCTTCTTCCGCCGAGTCAATAGTCGCCGCCAAGCGGGGGTGCTGGTGACGGGACTCGAACCCGCAAGGGCTTGCGCCCAGAGATGTGAGAGATCTCTGCGTTTACCGGTTTCGCCACACCAGCACCTCGTCGGCTACGAACCCCGGCAATCCCGAAGGCCAAGACGCGACACCCCACACGTGCTGCCGCCCGCGAAGCGACAATACGTGCTCGCCCGCACAAGTCTGGTACCAAGAAAGCGCGAGCTGGGCCATAAGCCCGCGCCACTGACCCCGGGCGCAAGCCCGGGGATCACGGAACCGAGAGAGACCGCGACCTGATGAATCGGATATCCCACTGGGACGTCCGTTCGCGGTG
>DATHGL010000237.1:0-8187 GCA_035317625.1 Gemmatimonadales bacterium
TCACGGGCGCGCGCAAACTCCAGGACAAGTACGCGGCGATCGGCGACGTACGCGGGCGCGGCCTGATGGTGGGCGTGGAGTTCGTGAAGGACCGCGAGACGCGCGAGCCGGCCCCCGACGTTCCCCACGAGATCGTCGGCCGCGCGTTCAAGAAGGGTCTCCTGCTCCTCGGCTGCGGGAAGAGCTCGCTGCGGCTCGCTCCGCCGCTCGTCGTGGACGAGTACGACGTGGACACGGCGCTGCGCATCATCGACGAGTGCCTCCACGACATGACGGACTAGAGGTCGTCCGTCCGGATGACCGACAGCGCCTCCAAAGTCATGCCCATGCGCGAAGCGATCGCCCGCTTCGTGCACGACGGCGACACCGTCGTCATCGAAGGGTTCACCCACCTCATCTGCTTCGCCGCGGGCCACGAGATCATCCGTCAAGAGCGCCGCGACCTCACGCTCGCGCGCCTCACGCCCGACCTGATCTACGATCAGCTGATCGCCGCCGGCTGCGCCCGCAAACTCGTGTTCTCGTGGGCGGGGAATCCCGGTGTGGGCTCGCTCCACGCATTCCGGCGCGCCGTGGAGGGCCGGGGCGCGGCGAGGGACTCCCTCGAGATCGAGGAATACTCACACTTCGGGATGGTGGCGCGCTTCTCGGCAGGCGCGGCGCGGCTCCCGTTCTGGCCGCTGCGCAACTACATGGGCACCGACCTGCCGCGGGCCAATCCACGCATCAAGACGGTCACGTGCCCCTACACGAGTGAGACGTTGGCGACGGTACCGGCGTTGAACCCCGACGTCACCATTATCCACGCCCAGCGGGCGGACGCGGGTGGCAACACGCAAATCTGGGGCTTGGTCGGCGTGCAGCAGGAAGCGGCATTCGCCTCGGCACGCGTCATCGTCGTGGTGGAGGAGCTGGTGGACGAGTCCGTGATCCGCTCCGATCCCAACCGCACCGTGATTCCCGCACTGATCGTGGACGCGGTGGTGCTCGAGCCGTGGGGCGCGCATCCCTCGTACGCCCAGGGTTACTACGACCGCGACAACGATTTCTACGTCGCCTGGGAGGCGATTTCGCGCGACCCCGAGAGGCTCAAGCGCTACCTCGACGAATTCGTGCACGGGGTGCCCGACCGCGCCGGCTACATGGAGAAACACCCCCGACTAGCCGCAAGGCTCAAGGCGAAAGAGCGCGTGTCCCGCGGAGTCAACTACGGCTTCTAGCGCGGCCTACACCCCGGATGAGATGATGGCGGCCGTCGCGGCGCGCGAGCTCGTGGACGGGGAGGTCGTGTTCGTGGGCATAGGGCTGCCGAATCTCGCCTGCAACCTGGCGCGCGCCACGCACGCGCCCAACCTGGTGCTGATCTACGAATCGGGCGCCGTGGGCGCGGTGCCGGAGCGTTTGCCCGTGTCGATCGGCGACCCGGCGCTCGTCACCGGGTCGCTCATGGTGTGCGGCATGGCGGACGTGTTCCAGCTGTTCTTGCAGAACGGCAGGATCGAGGTCGGGTTCCTGGGAGGCGCGCAGGTCGACCGCTACGGCAACATCAACACGACGGTCATCGGGCCGTACGAGAGGCCAACGGTGCGGCTGCCGGGGTCGGGAGGGGCGGCGGAGATCGCCGTGCTCGCCCAGCGCACGCTCGTCGTCGCCAAGCTCCACGCGCGCGGGTTCCCCGAACGCGTGGATTTCATCACCAGCCCGGGGCAGCGCTGTGCCGGCAAGACGCGGCGGGAGCTGGGCATGCCGGGAGCGGGCCCGCTGAAAGTGATCACCGACAAGGCGATTCTGGAAGCGGACGCGGCGACCGGCGAGATGGTGTTGACGGCGCTCTACCCGGGCGTCCTGGCCGACGACGTGGCGGCCGGCGTGGGGTGGGTGCTCACGCGCCGGACGCCGCTCGGCGCCGTGGCGCCCCCCAACGGGACGGAGCTGAGGGTGCTGCGGGAGGTGCTCGACCCCAAGAAGCTCTTCCTCAAGTCGACGAGCGACGGAAAGACGGAATGACACAATGAACCTGCGGCGCGCGTCGAGCCTCGTTGCCGTCTGGTCGGCTGGTGCCGCTGGGGCGCTCGCCCAGCGCGAGCCGGTCCTGAAACAGGTCGGGGTGCCGCACGCCTACTACTGGCGCGAGATGTACGTCCCCCAGGTCACGAGCGGACCGAGCGCGGTCACCTGGTCTCCCGACGGGACGGAGCTGATCTACTCGATGCAGGGCTCGTTGTGGCGGCAACGGATCGGGTCGCGCGTCGCGCAACAGCTCACCGGGGGGGAGGGCTACGACTACCAGCCCGACTGGTCGCCCGACGGGCGACTGGTCGCGTTCGTCCGCTACGCACAAGACGCCATCGAGCTGGAGCTGCTCGACCTTGCCTCGAAGGTCGTGCGGCCCGTCACCGCCAACGGCGCCGTCAACGTCGAGCCGCGCTGGTCTCCCGACGGGACGCGGATCGCGTTCGTCTCATCGGCCGACAGCCGGCGCTGGCACATTTTCACCGTCGCGATGGAGGGCGACGGGCCCGGGACCATCACACAACTCACGGAAGACAACGACAGCCGGCTGCCGCGTTACTACTACAGCGGGTGGGATCACTACATCTCGCCCACGTGGTCTCCCGATGGGCGCGAGGTGATCTTCGTCTCGAACCGGGGACACATTCACGGCAGCGGCGGGCTGTGGCGCATGAACGCGACCCCGGGGGCGCCGATGCGCGAGATCCACTATGAGGAGACCACCTGGAAGGCCCGCCCCGACTGGTCTCCCGACGGCACGCGGGTCGTGTACAGCTCCTACCTCGGCCGGCAGTGGAATCAGCTGTGGCTCATGACGAGCGAGGGTGGCGACGTCTTCCCCCTGACCTATGGCGACTTCGACGCGACGGCGCCTCGTTGGTCGCGCGATGGCGCGCACATCGCGTACATCTCGAATGAAGGTGGGAACACCGCGCTCTGGCTGATCGACCTCCCGGGCGCGCACCGAGAACGGGTCGTCGCCACCGAGCGACGCTATCGCCCGCCGGTGGGCCGGCTGCGGATTCTCGTGGCAGACGGGGCGGGGCGGGGACTGGCCGCGCGGGTGTCGGTGACTGGCTCCGACGGGCGGGGGTACGCGCCGGACGACGCGTGGCGGCATGCGGACGAGGCGTTCGACCGCGCGCAGCGCCAGTTCGAGGTCACGTACTTCCACACCCCCGGCACCGCCGTCGTGACGGTGCCCGCGGGCGTCATGCGAGTGGAGGTGTCGCACGGGCCGGAGTACCGCGTGGCACGCGTGGGGGTGACCGTCCCGGCCGGGAAGACGGTCACCCGGCGGCTGGTGCTCGAGCGGGTCGCGGACCTGCCGGCGCAGGGGTGGTGGAGCGGCGATCTGCACGTGCACATGAACTACGGCGGCGCCTATCGCAACAATCCGACGCACCTCGCGTTCCAGGCCCGCGCCGAAGACCTGCACGTGGTCGAGAATCTCGTGGTGAATAAGGAGCAGCGGATCCCCGACATCGACTACTTCCGCACCGATCCGGACCCCGTTTCGGCACCGGGCTTCCTGCTGATGCACGCTCAGGAGTACCATACGAGCTATTGGGGCCACACGGCGTTGCTGGGGCTCCGAGACCATTACGTCCTGCCCGAGTACACGGGGTATCCCAACACCGCGGCCGCAAGCCTGTACCCCGCGAACGCCGACGTGGCGGACCTGGCGCACGCGCAAGCCGCGTTGTTCGGCTACGTCCATCCGTTCGACACTCAGCCCGACCCGGCGGACACGACGGGGCCGCTCACGTACGAGCTTCCGGTCGACGTGGCCCTCGGCAAGGTCGACTACGTCGAGGTGATGGGGTACAGCGATCACCTGATCACCTCCGGCGTCTGGTATCGCTTGCTGAACTGCGGCTTCCGGCTTCCGGCAGGGGCGGGGACCGACGCGTTCCCGAACTTCGCGTCGCTGCGAGGGCCGCCGGGCTTGGTGCGGGTGTTCGTGCGAACCGGTGCGGCGCTCGACCACCGCAAGTGGATCGCCGGCCTCAAAGCGGGTCGGACCTTCGTCACCAACGCTCCGCTGCTGGAGTTCACGCTCGGCGGCCGGGAGATCGGGGACGAGATCCGCCTGCCGGCGGGCGGAGGGCGGCTCACCGCTCGGGTGCGTCTCCGCTCGAGCGTCCCCGTCGATCACCTGGAGGTGATCGGCAACGGGCGCGTGGTCGCGACCGTCCCGCTCACGGGGGATCACACCGCCGCGAGCGACGCCGTCTCGATCCCCGTCACGCGCAGCGGCTGGTACGTGCTGCGCGCGTGGAGCGACCACGCCGAGCCGCCCGTCCTCGATCTGTATCCATTCGGCTCGACGAGCCCGATCTACGTACGGGTGGGACGCCAGCCGGTGTACTCGCCGGACGACGCGGAGTGGTTCGTGCGGTGGATCGACCGGGTGGACCAGGCGGCGCGGGCACATGAGGCGTGGAACACGCCGGAGGAGCGGGAGCACGTGCTGCGGCTGCTCGGGCGGGCGCGGGCGGTGTACGCGGCGCAGGCGGGGGCCAACCCGTAGGTCAGCGGGGCTCGATCCGGATGTCCCGCTGCGCCGTCACGGTCTCGCCGCTTGTGGGCGTCACGGTGACCTGGATCAGATAGCGCCCCGGCGCGAGCCCCGAGAGATCTACTGCGAGCGCGCGCGGCGCCACCGGCGCCGCTGCCGGCACCTCCTGCCACTCCAGGCGGACGTCGCGGCGCGGCGCCGCCAGCCCGAGTGCTTGTACCGCGCGGCGCAGCCGGCTGGTGCCCTGACGCGTCATGGTGAGCGAGACGGCGACTGTGCCCTGCGCGGGATCGACTCCGTAGAGCTCCCAGAACACGCCGAGCGTCCGATGGGCAGGGACCCGCGTCGATCCTACCGCGTGCGGGACCACGTCCTCGAGGCTGGTCGGTAGGGAATCGGGTGGATCGAACAGCAGCAGATCGGAGATCGCGGGGTGCCAGGTTGGACGGAGCGACGGCTTGATGCCGTAGCGGGCGCGGGCGACGTGGCGCTCGCGGCGGGCCATGGCCTCGAGGGAAACCACGAGCGGTCGGCACGGCGCGGTCGCCACGAGCGCGCGGGCACCGGCGGCTGCCCCTGAGTCTCGGACGAGAGCGATGACGCGCTCGTCCGCTCCGAGCGCGAGGGCGCTGGAGACCGGGCGGTCGGCGAACAGGGTGTCGTGCGACAGGTCATACGCCGCGACGACGACGCACGAGTCGCTCCGCCGAAACACGGCGGCCTGGTGGTCCAGGGACTCGAACTTGGTCGCGTAGGCGGGCGCGTAGTACTCCCATGCATTTGGTACGTCGAGGCTCCAGTCCTCGGGCTTCGCGTTCCCAGGATCGTCGAGCGCGCGCGCCCCCGGGGCGAAATGGAAAGCGGGCGGGAAGTGACCCGAGACGTTGGGCTCCGATGGAACCAGCGAGGAGGTAGGCGGAACTCGCGTCCAGAACGTCGGCCATCCGTAGCGCATGAGTGCATCACGAACATCGTCGCCCCAATAGAGACCATACGGAGTACGACGGCCTTGCTCGATACGGACCACCGCGCGCCGCACGAAGTGCTCCGCGCGGCGGTCGTTCCCCGGGAGGGACCACAAGGGCTGGGCAAGCCACCACCACCGTGCCTCCAGCGCCGCCCGTCCTGCGCAATCGAGGTGGCGATAACGAGCTGCGAGCTCGCCTTCCAGGAGGGGGGATATGTCGCTCCAGCGGCACCGCTCGTCTTCCGGCATGTCAGCCAGAGCGGCTGCGAACAGGCTGTCGGCAACCGCAAAATCGCCGGTGACCTGCCGCACGATGCCTCCCAGCGCCTCGCACCACCACGTCACGGCGCGACACTGCTCAACGACGCGGGCGGCGACGCGCGGTTGGCTGTCCTCGAGGAGGTAGCGCACCCGCTGGCCGACGATCCATTCGTCTCCCGGGAGCGCGGTGCCGGCACCATCGAGTGCGGTGAGCAGCCGGGCGCGCGCTTGTCGAATCCGCGGAGGCTCCGCGGGTGCTGTGTCCGGATCCCCCCCGCTCTCATACCAGAAGCGCAACCGCCCGATGATCTGGCTGCTAGCTCCGCTCGAACCCCCGGCGCGTTCCGGGAGATGGGCCCGGCGCGCGGCCTCGAACGCTTGCTGCGCCCGCCGGGCAGACTTGAGAACGGCGAGCGAGTCGCTCGCGCCCGACTGCCACGCGCCGCCAGCGAGCCACAGCAGGAGAAAGGCGTTCACGGTTGCGCTCCCTCCGCAACATACGGCCGTCGCGGTCACCCCGCGAGCTTGACTCCACCAGCCCGGCGCGTAATGTCGGCGCGGTGATCCCGCGCGACCTGAACGCCGCCCATTGGTTCGTCGACCGCCACGTCGAGGAAGGCCGGGACAGCCGGCTCGCGATCATCCACGAGGGCCGTCGTCTCACGTACGGCGAGGTCTACACGGGGGCGAATCGCCTGGGCAATGCGCTGCGCCGCCTCGGCGTGGCCATGGAACAGCGCGTGGTCTTGCTGCTCCCCGATTCGCCCGAGTTCGTGTGGAGCTTTTGGGGGGCGCTCAAGATCGGCGCCGTTCCCATCCCGACCAATACGCTGCTCAAGCCGCGCGACTACGAGTACATCCTGAGGGACAGCCGAGCGGCGGTCGTGATTGCGAGCGAGCCGCTCGTGGCCGCCGTGGAGGAGGTGCGGCCCCGGCTGCCCGGTCTCAAGCACGTGATCGTCGCAGGCGGGATGTCGGGCGCTCGGCTCGCCTACACCGAGTTGGTTGCCGGCGAAACGCCCGAGCTCACACCTGCCCCGACGACGAAGGACGACGTCGCCTTCTGGCAGTACACCTCAGGCACCACGGGGACGCCCAAGGCGGCCGTTCACCTGCACCACGATATGCTGGTGTGCTGCGAAGCGTTCGCCCGGCACGTGCTGGAGATCGGGCCCGAAGACCGCACCTTCTCGGTCGCCAAGCTGTTCTTCGCCTATGGCTTGGGCAACGCGCTGTACTTCCCGTTCCACGTGGGCGCCTCGACCGTGCTCTATCCGGGGCGGCCCGAGCCCGCGAAGGTGTTCGAGGTGATCGCGCGCGAGCGTCCCACCCTGTTCTACGCGGTGCCGACCGCCTACGCCGCCATGCTGCAGGTGCAGGACGCCGAGCGGACGTACGACCTGGGGTCGGTCCGGCTCTGCAGCTCGGCGGGAGAGCCGCTGCCCAAGGCGATCTACGAGCGCTGGCTCGAGAAGTTCGGGATCGAGATTCTCGACGGCATCGGCTCGACCGAGATGTGCCACAGCTTCATCGCGAACCGCCGGGGCAAGGTGCGTCCCGGCTCGAGCGGCACTGTCGTGCCGGGTTACGAGGCGAAGCTGGTGGACGATGCCGGCCGCGAGGTGGCGGTCGGCGAAGTGGGCAATTTGCTCGTCAAGGGGGATAGTGCGTGCTCGTGCTACTGGAACCAGCACGAGCGCACCACGCAGACGATCGAAGGGGCGTGGGTGCGGACCGGCGACAAATACCACCGTGATGCGGACGGCTACTTCTGGTACGACGGCCGAACCGACGACATGATCAAAGCGAGCGGCATGTGGGTGTCGCCGGCGGAGGTGGAGAGCGCGCTCGCCGAGCATCCGGCCGTCGTGGAAGCGGGGGTTGTGGGTGCGGAGGACAAGGACGAGCTGGTCAAGCCGCTCGCGTTCGTGGTGCTGACCCGGAGCCACACGGCGAGCCCGGCGCTCGAGAGCGAGCTCAAGGCGTTCGTGAAGGAGCGGCTCGCTCCGTACAAGTACCCGCGCTGGATCGTGTTTGTGGACGAGCTGCCGAAGACGGCGACGGGAAAAATCCAAAGATTCAAACTACGGGAAACAGCTTCGCAGACGCAGGGGAAAGGCAAAAGCTAGACGCGTCTACTGAATCACGAGGAGGAGAACGTCGTATAACGCATGCGTCCACGCGGTGATGCCGAACCCGCGCGCGAGATAGACGCCCGAGAAGAACAGCCCCGCCACCATCCGGAACACGAACGAATAGAGCTGCAAGCGGTCGCCGTACGGGCCGATATAATGAAAGGCCGAGAAGATCGCCGCGCCGATGAGCGTCGCCGCGACGCCGGCCGGGACGGGGCGCCAGCCGAGCAGCGCGCGGGCGGCGGTGGCGAGCGCGCCGACCAGCAGCACGCGAAACAGCAGCTCCTCGT
>DATHGL010000238.1:0-11268 GCA_035317625.1 Gemmatimonadales bacterium
CGACTCCCCGCCCAGCAGCAGGTGACAGAGCGGCGTGCCTGATAGCGCCACGAGATGGGCCTCGAGCGCTTGTCCCCCCACGAGCACGCGGGTCCCCTCCACCTCCACCTCGTGCGTCTCGGCGCCGATGGTCACGAAATACTTCATCGCAGCACCCCACCGAATATTGCCTCTCTCACGCGGCCTCCATCACAGCCACCGTCCCCACCCGGGCCGTCTGGGGAAACAGATCGAACGCCCGCACCGCCGTGAGGCGGTAGGTGGCGCTCAGCCGGTGCAGGTCACGGGCCAACGTCGCGGGATCGCACGACACGTAGATCAGTCGTCCCACCGGCTGCCCGGTGAGACGCAGCGTGACGTTCCAGTGGAGCCCGGTGCTGGGCGGGTTGACGACCACGGCACTCGGCTCGGGCAAGGTGGGCAACACGTCCTCGGCCCTGCCCGCGATGAACCGCACCGGGCCCGGCGACGCGCGTCGGCGCGCCCACTCGATCGCCTCCTCATCGGCATCCACGCTCACCACATGCGCCCCGCGCCCCGCCAGCAGGACCGCCAGGTCTCCGATCCCCCCGTACAGGTCCCACACGACGGCGCCGCGCACGTCGCCCAGCTGGTCGACCGCCCACGCACGTGCGATCGTGTCCATCTCCGGGTTCCCGTGCTCGAACGCCGTTGCGGGGGACCCGCCGGCGGGGCCCGCGACGACGCGCGCGGCGCCCTCCACTGGCTGCCACCAGCAGATCACGGCCTCGCCACCGGGCAATGCCGCGCGCAATGCCGCCGCGTCGCCCCACGCCTCTCCCGCTGATTCCGCGACGACGTGCCGGCGGCCGTCGCGGTCGAGACGCAGGGTGAGTCCGGTGAGCCGCGGGGGCAGCAGCTCGAGTCGCTGCCGCAGCTCGCGCCACAGCGCCATCAGCCGGAAATCCGTGATGTGACAATCGATCAACGGGAACACGAACCTGCGTTGGTCGTAGGCATGCAGTCCGATCGTCTGACGGTCCGACCGTGCCACGGATTTGACCGCCAGGGTGATCTTTGCCCGATAGCGCCACTCCTCCACTGCCTCCACGATGTCCGGGTCGCCGCCGTCGAGCTTGGCGATCCGCCGCAGCGCATCCCCCACGATCGCGCGTTTGGCCGCGAGCTGGGTCTCGTACGCGACGTGCTGCAGCTGGCAGCCCCCGCAGCGGTCCTGCGCATAATGCGGACAGGGTGGGGTGACGCGGGCTGGGGCGGGTGCGACGACCTCGGCCAGCTCGCCGCGCGCGAAGGTCCGGTGCAGCTCGACACCCTCGCGCAACCGGACCCGCTCGCCCGGCGCGGTGCGAGGCACGAATACGGCGCGCCCATCCGCGAGTCGTCCCACGCCGTCTCCGCCCGCGGCGATGGCCGTGATGGCTACGACGTCGCTCATTGCCCGAGCGCTTCCCGCCGCGCCGCGAGGAGCCAGGGCGAGGGGCGGACGGGCGGACCGGCGGGCGGCGCCGCGCTCGCCGTCGCCCGCCGCTCCTCGGCGAGCAGCGCGGCCACCACGGCGAGCGGGCGCACGAGCTCCGAGCGCACGCCGCCCGCCAGCAACCGGGCTCCGGCGCGCTCGAAGTAGGTCACGTCGACGTCCCCGCGCTGGAACTCCGGGTCGTCCATGACGCGCAGGTGAAAGGCCTGGGAGGAGGAGATGCCGACGATCGTCAGCTCGCGCAACGCGCGCCGCATGCGCTCGAGCGCCACCTGTCGCGTTTCCCCCCAGACAATCAGCTTGGCGATGAGCGAGTCGTAGTACAACGTTACCTCGTTCCCCGCCTCGACGCCCCCATCCCAGCGCACGCCGGGCCCGCCCGGGACCCGCAGGTAGCGCAGGACGCCCGTTGTCGGGAGAAAGTCATTGAACGGGTCCTCCGAGGTGATGCGGCACTCGATGGCGTGACCGCGCGGCAGCAGCGTGCCCGCGTGTACCCGCAGCGGCTGGCCCATCGCCACGCGGAGCTGCTCGCGCACGATGTCGACGCCGTACACGACCTCGGTCACCGGGTGCTCCACCTGCAGCCGGGTGTTCATCTCCAGGAAGTAGAACTCCCCGCCCGGCGCGAGCAGGAACTCGATGGTGCCGGCGCCGAGGTAGCCCACCGAGCCTGCGGCGGCGGTGGCGGCATCGCTCATGCGGCGGCGCAGCGCCGGGGTGACTGCCAGCGACGGCGCTTCCTCGATGAGCTTCTGGTGGCGGCGCTGGATACTGCACTCGCGCTCCCCCAGCGACACGACCCGGCCGAAGGAATCCGCCAAAATCTGGATTTCGATGTGGCGCGGCCGCTCGAGGTACTTCTCGAGATAGATCTCGCCCACCCCGAACGCCTTGAGCGCTTCGCTCGCGGCCGTTTGGAACGCCGCTTCGATCTCGGCCTCCTCGCGCACCAGCCGCATGCCCGTGCCGCCGCCCCCGGCGACCGCCTTGAGCAGGACGGGGTAGCCGAGCCGCGCCGCCTCGGAGCGGGCCTGTGCGTGGTCCGCGATCGGCCGCGTCGTCCCGGGCACGATGGGGACGCCCGCCGCCTGCATGCGGCGCCGCGCTTCCGTCTTGTCGCCCATGGCCCGAATGGCGGACGCCGGCGGTCCCACAAACTCGAGGCCCGCTGCGGCGACCGCTTCGGCAAACGGCGCGCGCTCCGAGAGAAAGCCGTAGCCGGGGTGCACCGCCTGGCAGCTCGTGCTCTGCGCCGCGGCGACGAGCTTCGCGATGTCCAGATAGGACTCGGCCGCGGGCGGTGGCCCGATCGGCACGGCCAGGTTGGCGGCGCGCACGTGGGGCGACAGCCGGTCAGCCTCGGAGTACACGGCCACCGCCTCGAGACCCTCCTCGTGGCAGGCGCGGATGATCCGGAGAGCGATCTCGCCGCGGTTCGCGACGAGCACACGCTTGATCGGAGGCATCAGTCGTCGCCGTTCAGCGGCGGCACGGCGCCACCTCGGTGGCGACGTTGAAGGTCGCCAGGGGCTCGCACAGCGCGGGCGTCGTGCGCGCCGCGCGGGCATACGCCGCCAGCGCCGGCTCGGCCCAAGGGTCGTGCTGGTCGAGCGCGACGCGCAGCGCCGCGAACACGAAGTCCCGCGGTGGGACGCGCGGGCTCTTTCCTTCCGGTCCCGCCACCCACTCGAGCGGCCGGGTCTCCCACTTGATCCGCGGGCGCGTACTGGGGGGCTGCTCGAACGCCATGCTGACGCAGACCGGGCGCCGCCGCACGAGCTCGACGAGCCAGCCGTCGTCGTCTGCCCCGCGACCGAGCTTCAGGTCGGTGGCGAGTCGTCCGCGGAGCAGGCGATCGGAGTCCCACGCGGCGAGCGGTACCACCACGAGATCGGGGCGCAGATTGCGGGCGAAACGCATGTACCAGGCCGCGTAGGAATCGGCCGGTCCCGCGGTCAGGAGCACGCCCCCCGTGGGGCAGGCGCGCAGCAGGTTCTCGCCCAGCTCCTCGAGGACCGCCGGCACGCGCAGATCGGTCGGCAGCGGCCCCAGCGACTGCTGCCCGGCCTCGAGCCCCGCCGCTTCCCACGCCAGCCACGAACGGGCGGCCCACGCGCCGACCCGCAACACCCGGGCGCTGTCGCCGACGGCGCTCGCGCCAGGCGGTCCGCCCAGCGCGGCCGCCCGTGTGAACGCGCTCTCCGCGGTGTCGAGCACGGCACGCGTCCAGGCGCTGTCCTCCGACGCCCGGTGCGTCGCGCCGTGCGCCTCGGCACCGAGCTCCAGGTACGCACGACCCATGAGCAGCCAGATCTGTGCGTCGGTCGAATCCCGCCCTGCCCGCACCCGCAGCTCAGTGAGCGAGTCGGGCGGGGGGGTCGGGGCGACCGGAGGGGGCGGCCCCGGCGCCTGGACCAGCGCGGCCAGCGCCAGCGCGCTAAAGAGGGATGTTGCCATGCTTCTTCGCGGGATTGCGATCTCGCTTGCTGGCGAGGGTCGCGAGCGCGTCGATCAGCCGGGGCCGGGTGTCCCGCGGATCGATGATGTCGTCCACGTAGCCGCGCGCGGCCGCGAGATACGGATGGGCGAATTTCTCGCGGTACTCCGTCTCGCGGGCCTCCGTCGCTTCGTCCTTGTACAAGATCTCCACGGCTCCCTTCGGACCCATCACCGCGATCTCGGCGGTGGGCCAGGCGACGTTGTAGTCCCCGCGGACGTGCTTCGAGTTCATCACGTCGTAGGCGCCACCGTACGCTTTGCGGACGATCACCGTCACCTTCGGGACGGTGGCCTCGCAGTAGGCAAAGAGCAGCTTCGCGCCGTGCTTGATGATCCCGCCGTGCTCCTGGGCCACGCCGGGCAGAAACCCCGGCACGTCCTCGAACGTGACCAACGGGATGTTGAACGCGTCGCAGAACCTGATGAAGCGCGCGCCCTTGAGCGACGCGTTGATGTCCAGCACTCCGGCGAGGACGGCGGGCTGGTTCGCCACGACGCCCACCGGCCGGCCGCCGAGGCGCGCGAACCCCACGAGCAGGTTCCCGGCGAAGTCCCGGTGGACCTCGAGAAACTCGCCCTCGTCCACCACCCGACGGATCACATCGTGCATGTCGTAGGGTTTCGTGGGGTTGTCGGGGACGACGTCGAGCAACTCCTCGTCGCGCCGATCGGCGGGATCCACGGATGGGCGGACCGGCGGATCGTCCAGATTGTTCGACGGGACATACGCGAGCAGCGCGCGGATGGCCCCGAGTGACTCGAGCTCGGAGTCGTGGACGAAGTGGGCCACGCCGGATGTGCCGCCGTGGACGTCCGCCCCCCCGAGACCTTCGAAATCCACTTCCTCGTGGGTCACGGTCTTCACGACGCTCGGTCCGGTGACGAACATGTAGGAGATGCCCCGGACCATGAAGACGAAGTCGGTGATGGCCGGACTGTACACCGCCCCACCGGCGCAGGGGCCGAGCACCGCGCTGATCTGGGGGACGACGCCCGACGCCAGCGTGTTGCGCAGGAAGATGTCGGCGTAACCTCCCAGGGACACCACGCCTTCCTGGATGCGGGCCCCGCCCGAGTCGTTCAGCCCGATCACCGGCGCGCCGTTCTGGAGGGCTTGGTCCATGACCTTGCAGATCTTCTCGGCGTGCGCTTCGGAGAGCGAGCCGCCGAACACGGTGAAGTCCTGCGCGAAGACGTACACCAGCCGCCCGTCCACCCGTCCGTAGCCCGTCACCACGCCGTCGCCCAGGTACCGTTCGTCGGCGAGCCCGAAGTCCGTGGAGCGGTGAGTCACGAATCGATCGAGCTCCACGAACGTGCTGGGGTCGAGCAGCACCTCGAGCCGCTCCCGGGCCGTCATCTTGCCCTTGTCGTGCTGCACTTGGATGCGCTCGGCCCCGCCGCCGAGCTCGGACTCGGCGCGCTTCTGCTGGAGCAGCTCGAGCTTTTCGCGCATGGTCATGGGCGACAATCTAGACGCCTAGACGCCCAGACGCCTAGCGGTGCATAGCAATGAGGGGGCAGGTAATCGGCTCCTGCCCCCTCAAGTCTGCACACCGCTGGGCGTCTAGGCGTCTAGGCGTCTGTCTGACCGTCTGTCTTTACTGGCTCCCCACCGTCCTCTTTGGGCCAACCTGTGGCTGCCAGGACGATCCGATGGTGGATGGGATCCACCTCCAGGACCTTCAGCTCCACCGCCTGCCCTTCCTTCACAGCGTCGGCCGGATTCTGAATGTCCGGGATGCCCAGCTGCGACATGGGCACGAAGCCCTCGATGTCGCTTCCCAGGTCCACGACGACGCCCTTGTCCATGAGGCGCAGCACGCGGCCGCGCAGGTCCGTTCCCACGGGGTACGTCTCGCCGATCCGGAGCCACGGGTCTTCCTGCGCCTGCTTCAAACCCAGGGAGATGCGCTTGTTTTCGGCGTCGACGTTCAGGATCAGCACCTCCACCTCGTCGCCCTTCTTCACGACTTCGGACGGGTGCTGTACCCGTTTGGTCCACGACATGTCGGAGATGTGGATCAGGCCGTCGATGCCGGGCTCGATTTCCACGAACGCGCCGAACGACGTGAGGTTGCGCACTTTCCCCTTGATGCGCATGCCGACGGGGTATTTCTGCGGCAGCGCCATCCAGGGGTCTTCCGCGGTCTGCTTCATGCCCAGCGAGACCTTCTCCTCGGTCTCATCGACCTTGAGCACCACCGCCTCGATCGTCTCGCCGATGGATACGATCTTCGACGGATGCCGCACGTTGCGCGTCCAGCTCATCTCGGAGATGTGCACCAGGCCCTCGATCCCCGGCTCGAGCTCGACGAAGGCGCCGTAGTTGGTGATCGACACGACCTTGCCCTGCACACGCGTGCCCACCGGATACTTCGCGGCCACGTTCTTCCAGGGGTACGCTTGCAGCTGCTTCAAGCCGAGGCTGATGCGCTCGCGCTCCCAGTCGATGTCGAGCACTTTCACTTCCACTTCCTGCCCGATATGCACCATCTCGGACGGGTGTGACACCCGGCCGTAGCTCATGTCGGTGATGTGGAGCAGCCCGTCCACGCCCCCGAGGTCGATGAAGGCGCCGAAGTCGGTGATGTTTTTCACGATGCCCTTCCGGACCTGGCCGACCTGCAGCTCCTTCATCAGGACGTCGCGCTTGGTCTTGCGCTCCGCCTCGAGCAGGACGCGGCGGCTCACCACGATGTTGCGGCGCCGCTTGTTCAGCTTGATGATCTTGAACTCGAAGCTCTGGCCCAGCAGCTCGTCGATGTTGGGCACGCGCCGCAGGGCGATCTGGCTGCCGGGGAGGAACGCGTCCACCCCCATCAGGTCCACCACCACGCCGCCTTTGATCTTCTTGACGAGCGTGCCGGAAACCGCCTCGTCCTTTTCATGGGCTTCGCGGATCCGCTCCCACACCCGCATGAAGTCGGCTTTCTTCTTCGAGAGGACCACAGCGCCTTCCTGGTCCTCGAGATGCTCGAGGAAGACCTCGACCTCGTCGCCCTCCTTCAGCGACCGCGGATCCTTGAACTCGTCGATCGATACCGCCCCTTCCGACTTGAACCCGACGTCGAGAATCACGGCGGTGTCGGTCACCCGCAGCACCTTCGATTTGACGATCTCCCCTTCTTCGATGTTGGAGAGCGTGCCTTCGTACAGCTCCGTCATTTTCGCGATTTCGTCCGGCGAATACTCTTCGTGCAGATCGGAGCGGACGCGGAGTTGAGAGCGGGGAGGGGCGGGCGTTTCGGATTTCGACTCGGGCAGGTCTTCCGTATCTACCAACATGCAGGACACCGGTTCGGTTGCGGGTTTGGACCATGGCCCCGGGGCGGCGCCTCAGGAGCCGGGAACACAAGACGCCAAACCTAGCCGGGGAGCCGTTCCCGCGCCAGCGCCAGCACCTGTCGCACCTGCTGGTCGAGCGACAGCCGCGTGGTATCGAGGAGGACGGCGTCCGCGGCGGCCTTCAAGGGAGCCACGCGACGCGTGGTGTCGGCGCGGTCGCGCGCCGCCAGCGCCTCCGCCTCCCGCCGCAGCTCGGCCGAGTCGATGCGCCCGCCTCGCTGCGCCAGCCGGCGCCGGGCTCGCTCTTCCGGGCTGGCGGTGAGAAATACCTTCACCGGCGCGTCCGGAAATACGACCGTGCCGATGTCCCGGCCGTCCACCACCACTCCCTGGGGATGGCTCAGCACAGCCTCGCGCTGCTGCACGTTCACCCAGTGGCGCACTTCCGGAATGGCCGCGATCTCGGACACCCGGCGGGTCACCCGCTCGGACCGGATCGACTGGGCGACGTCGACCCCCGCCACCTCGGGTCGGAATACGTCGTCCACGAGGACCAGGCGCACGGGCAGGCCTTCAGCGAGCGCCACGATCTGCTGTGCGCCCCACGTTTCCCCTTTCCCCTTTCCCCTTTCCCCTAGGTTGTCCAGCCCCGCCAGCGTGATCGCCCGGTACAGCGCTCCCGAATCGAGGTGGGCCCAGCGGAGCTCGCGTGCCACCGCCGCCGCGGTGGAGCTCTTCCCCGAGGCCGCCGGACCGTCGATCGCGATCACGCGGATGCTCACGCTTTCCGTTTCCCCTGTCCCGTTTCCCGGATTCTCTTCAAGTCGCGGAAGAACTGGGGGTAGCTGATCGCCACGGAGGCCCGTTCGGAGAGCCGGACGTCGGCCCCCGGGACCGTCCCGAGCACCGCGAACGCCATGACGAGACGATGATCGCGCGCGGTGTCCACCGAGCCGCGCGGCGGGGGCGCGGTGCCTTGGACGAACAAGTCGTTGCCGCGCGCTTCGGCAGTGCCACCCAGCGCGCGCAGGTTCGCCGCGATGAGTTCGAGCCGGTTGCTCTCCTTCACGCGCAGCTCCCCCACCTCCCGAAACACCGTCTCGCCGGTGGCGCGGCTCGCGAGCACGGCGAGCACCGGCACCTCGTCCACCAGCGTGGGGACCTCCGCCGCCGTCACCTCCGTTCCACCGAGCGCGCCCGGGCGGGCGATCAGGTCGGCGACCGGCTCGCCTCCTTCGTTCCGCAGATTGACGCGCTCGACGTGCGCGCCCATGCGCTCGAGCACGACCAGGAACCCGGTGCGGGTCGGGTTCACCCCGACGTTTTCGATGACGAGCTCACCGCCTTCGGCGAGGACGGCGGCGGCGACGAGGAAGGCCGCGGAAGACGCGTCGCCTGGGACGGACAGACGAAACGGTGGAATGACGGAACGCGGCTCGGGCTCATAGACGATCGCGCCGTCGCGCTCGTGCAAGCCGAGGCCCAGATGCACGAGCAAACGCTCGGTGTGGTCGCGCGAGCGGTACGGCTCGCGGATGGTGACGCCGACATGGCCGGTGAGGCCGGCGAACAGGAGCGCGCTCTTGATCTGCGCGCTCGCGACCGGCGTGGTGTAGGTGAGCGGACGCAGCCGGCCGCCGCGAATCGTGAGCGGGAGCGCATCGCCCCCCGTCGCCTGGAGAGAGATCTCGGCGCCCATGGTCCGGAGCGGCTCGGTCACGCGCCGCATCGGGCGGCGGCGCAGCGACGCGTCGCCGGTGAGCGTGGCGGCGAACCGCTGGCCCGCAAGGATGCCGAGCAGCAGCCGCGCCGTGGTACCCGAATTCCCGCAATGCAGCCGGGAGCCGGGAGCCGAGAGGCGGGAGGCGGATACGATGACCGTGGCCTCGCGGATCGGGGCGATGCTGGCGCCGAGCTGGCGCAGCACGCGCGCGGTGCTCTTCACGTCGTCACCCGTCAGGAGGCCATCGAGCTGGCTGGTGCCGCGGGCGAGCCCTGCAAGCAACAACGCGCGGTGCGAGATGCTCTTGTCGCCCGGCGGCCGGACGGCCCCCCCGACCTTCACGGGTCGGCCCTGCGGCGCCAGTCGGCCGCCCGGGCCAGCCAGGCGGTCAGGGTGGACGCGTCGCCCGTCTCGAGCGCGCGCTCCAGCTCGCCCAGCGGCTCCTCGAGCGCTCGGAGTGCCGGCAACACCTCGTCGCGGTTCATCAGCAGGATCTCGGACCAGAGGCTGGGCTCACTCGCGGCGAGGCGCGTGGTATCGCGCGCCCCCGGGCCGAGCGTGGCGCCGGGCGGCGCCGCCTGCGCGAGAAAGTGCGCCAGCAGCGACGCCACCACCTGCGGCACGTGGCTCGTGATCGCGAGCTGGTGATCGTGTGCGGCGGCGTCGATCATCACCGGATGCGCCGCGAGCGTGTCGGCCCAAAAATGCGCCACTTCGCGAGCCGCTCCCTCGCCGTCGCGGGTCGGCGTGACGTACACGACGCCGCCGCGGAACAGCTCGAGGCGCGCGGCCCCGAACCCGTGCGCGTGCGTGCCGGCGAGCGGGTGGGCGCCGGCGAAGCGGGCGCCCAGCCCGAGCGCTTCGGCGCGCGCCACGATCTGACGTTTCACCGAGCCGACGTCGGTCACGATGGCGTCGGGAGCGACATGGGCGCGGAGCGATTCGAGCAAGTGCAGGTTGGCAGCGGGTGGCGCGGCGAGGACGAGCAGATCTGCGGCCCGCGCCACGTCGGCTGGTCGCGGCGGGGCGTCGTCGAGGGCCCCCTGCTGCGCGGCCACCGCGCGCTCCCCAGGCTCGGGAGACCAGCCGATCACCGTCGCGATCCCGGCTCGCTTCGCCTGCAGCGCTACCGAGCCGCCGATCGCGCCGAGGCCTATGATGCCGAGCTTGGAGGGGCGCACGCTGAGAAAGTAGCGGCTTCCGGCGGGGGCGTAAACGAGAAGGGCGGCTCGTGAGAGCCGCCCCAGCCCGTGCTGTCCATCCGGACCTTCAAGGGACTGCAATGATCTCGATGTCGTCCCACGCGTAGGTTTGCTGTGGTGGAGCGACGCAGCCCAGCTCCATGTTGATTTGCGCGAGGTTGGTTGCGGTGCCCGTGGGGTCCGGGTACGGCTGCCCTTGGGCAGCTTCGATGGGCGTGCCGTCGATGCTCAGGCTCGTGACATGGGTGTCGAGATCAACCGTAATCTCGAACAGTTGTGCAACATCCTGAGCCCAGGAGCCGACCGCGATCGGACCACCCGCTCTGTTGCTGTTGTACGTCAGCTGCCCGCTCGGGCGGTACTCAAGGGAGGCCAATATCAGGTTATTCGCGCTTCTGAGCACGATGCCGTTGAAGCACGCGTCCGCCGAATGCACGAGCGAGCGCCAGCGAGCCAAGTACCTGCCGGTACCAGGGGGCGTCCCGGCCACCGTCCCCCGAAGCTTCACGCTGCCCGCCACGCCCGCGAGGAAGTGGTCGAGCTCGACCGGCTGAGTCGTGAGGTTTCCCGACGTGGCCCGAACGAGAATCGTGCCCGCAGGATTGGTCAGGCTCCAGCTGCCGACGTCCGGGGCTCCGGGCGGCGCATCTGGAGCGTCGTTGGTAAACGTCGCGCGGAAAAGCAACGGTGCGTGGATGTCGAACGGGTTACTCGTCGATGGAATGTGAAGCAGCGAGTCGCCCGTGAAGCTCGAGCTGAGCCCGTCAGCCACAAGCGTGTAGCCCGTCCCCGTATTGTTGATGCTCAAATCGGCGAACGTGGCAACGCCGCCGGTGGGCGTCCGCGTCTTCGTACCGGCGAGCGTGCTGCCCCCCTCATTCGGATCGGACCCGATCGCGATCTGAATGCGGTTCGTGATCTCGGTGGCCACGTCTCCCGTTTCGACGTCTCTGAACGCGACCTGGACCGCGGGACTGATGGGCTCGCTGGGTGCCGCGTTCGAAGGCTGCACGTCGAAGGTGAGCCGCACGCGCACCGCCGTCACCGGGCTGAGCTTCGGCCCCAGCAGGCCGCCGAGCCCCGAGTGTGCAGCG
>DATHGL010000239.1:0-2498 GCA_035317625.1 Gemmatimonadales bacterium
AAGTTCCTCCGCGCGCTGAGCTATTTCTGGCTGGTCCAGATGTACGGACCGGTGCCGCTGCCGCTCACCGAGAGCCAGCGCGCGAGCAACGTGGCGCATCGCTCGCCGGTGGACTCGGTATACCTCCAGATCGTACAGGACCTGAGGGAGGCGATCCCGGACCTGCCGACCACCGCGAGCCAGGTCGGCCGGGCCACGAAGGGCGCCGCCCAGCACCTGCTCGCCAAGGTGCTCCTGACTCGGGCCTACCATCCGTTCGCCTACGAGACGGCCAACACCGACTTCTACCTGAGCGGCCCGACATTCCTGCGCGAAGCGGGCACGACGTCGGCGACCGGCTTCGCGGCCGCGCGGGCCGAAGCGGATTCGGTGACCGCCGGTCCCTACGCGCTGATGCCGAGCTACGCGGACATCTTCTGCGCCCCGATGGGGGCGCGAGGCCCGGGCTCGTACTGCAACGTGCCGACCAACGAGACCAACTCCGAGGTCATCTGGTCGGTCCAGTTCACCACGACCCCCGGCTCCTTCACGACGGATCGCGGCAACGCACTGTTCGTGCAGATGCTGTCGTTCTACGACGACCGTCAGGGCATGACCCGCGACTGCAACAACGGCCGGGGCTTCCGGCGCGCCCGGCCCACGCTGGTCGCGCGCCAGCTGTGGCAGCGCTGGACCGACTCGACCTTTTCCACGGTGCTGGACACGCGCTACGACGGCACGTTCCAGAGCGTCTGGCACGCCAACTCCACCAACACCGGGGCCTGCTTCCAATCGCAGGGCGCGAGTCGGGCCGCAGGGTACACCATCGGGACCTGCGGCTCGGGCGGCCTGCCGACGTTCGGCACGAACTGCACCAACGGCCAGGCGTTCCTCCCTGGCGACACGGCCATCTTCCAGCCCGGGCATCTGGTGGGCCAGGTGCTGCGCCAGGCGGCCAAGTACGCCATCTACGAGCCGTGCGATACGGAGCCGTGTCCCAACCAGACGACCGTCGGGCAGTACGACATATTCCGATACCCGACGATGAAAAAGTGGCAGGACGAAGCGCGACCGGACTTCAACAACCTGGACGGCGGTCGCGACGTGCTCCTGATGCGCCTCGGTGAGACGTATCTGATTGCCGCCGAGGCCGCGCTCGGCGCCGGCGACGAGCCCGGCGCGCGCGCGTACCTAGTCACCCTGCGGCAGCGGGCCGCGAATTGCGGTGGCTGCCCGGCGGAGGCCGCGAACCGGGCGATGATCGTCGACGCCACGCACATGCCGGCCACGCTCGACCTGGAATACATCCTGGACGAGCGCGGTCGCGAGCTGTACGGCGAGCTGACGCGCTGGCTGGACCTCGCGCGCACCAGCCTGTGGCACCGCATCGTGGACGACAACTGGCAGGCCTCGCCGCTGCACGGCGGGTTCTTCAATGAGGCGAAACACCATCTGCGGCCGATCCCGCAGAACCAAATCGACCTGACGGCCGGCGGCACGCGGGCGTTCCCGCAGAACCCGGGCTACTGATGCCCCACGCCGGTCCCCGTGCCCGCGCTGCCGCAGCCCGGCGCGCCACGTGGGCCGGCGTGCTGATGGCGGGCGTGCTTGGGACCGTCCCGGCGACCGCCCAGGTCCGTGGCCGGCCACCCTACCTCGATCCCGCCCTGCCGGTCGCGCGCCGGATCGACGACCTGCTCGCACGGATGACGCTCGAAGAGAAGGTCGGGCAGATGCTCTGTCTGTGGCAGGGCAAGCGCGCCATCACCGACAGCCAGGGCCGCTTCGATCCGTCGCGGGCTCCCCGGTGGTTTCGGATCGGCATCGGGCGGATCGAGCGGACGAACGAAGGTCATGGCGCCCGGGCACAGGCCGAGTACACCAACGCCATCCAACGCTGGGTGAAGGACAGCACCCGCCTCGGCATTCCCGTGCTGTTCCACGAGGAGGCGCTGCACGGCCTCGAGGCGGAGGAAGCCACGAGCTTCCCGCAAGCCATCGCGCTCGCCAGCACCTGGAACCCGGAGCTGGTACAGCGTGTGTTCGCCGTCGCGGCGGCCGAGGCCCGCGCCCGCGGCGTGCACCAAGTGCTCGCGCCCGTGGTCGACGTGGCGCGCGACCCTCGGTGGGGCCGCATCGAGGAAACCTACGGGGAAGACCCCTATCTGGCGGCGCGCATGGGCGTGGCGGCCGTACGCGGCTTTCAAGGACGCAAGGTGATTGCCACGCTGAAACACATGACCGGACACGGCCAACCCGAGTCCGGTACGAATGTCGGTCCCGCGCCCTACGGAGAGCGGACATTGCGGGACGTGTTCCTCTATCCCTTCGAAGTCGCGATCAAGGAGGCAGGCGCGTGGAGCGTGATGCCCTCCTACAACGAGGTCGACGGTGTGCCGTCCCACGCCAACCGGTGGCTGCTGCACGACGTATTGCGGAAGGAGTGGGGGTTCAACGGGGTGATCGTCTCCGACTGGTTCGCCATTCAGCAGCTGGTGGAGCGGCACCACGTGGCCGCC
>DATHGL010000240.1:0-2835 GCA_035317625.1 Gemmatimonadales bacterium
CCGTTCGAAGCGGATCGCTGCGGCAGCTGCCGCGCCTGCCTCGACGCCTGCCCGACGAGCGCGTTCGTCGCGCCGCACGTGCTCGACGCGCGGCGCTGCATCGCGTACCTCACCATCGAGCACCAGGGGGAGTTCGCCGAGGCCGAGCGGCCGCTCGTGGGCGAGTGGGTGTTCGGGTGCGATGTGTGCCAGGACGTGTGTCCGTGGAACGTGAAGTTCGCGCGCCCCACGGACGACCTTGAGCTCGGCGTGCGCCCCGAGGTCGCCGAGCCCGATCTCGTCGCGCTGCTCGAGGGTGCGCCCGCGACGTTCGCGCATCGCTTCGGCGACACACCGTTCGAGCGTCCGGGCGCGGCGGGCATGCGGCGCAACGCGGCCGCGGTGTTGGCCAACGGCGGTCGGTCCGCCCTGTGACCGGGACCCCGACGTCGCAGGGCGTCCAGGCGAGCGCGATCCAGCAGCGGCTGGCGGAAGGGCTCGCGCAGATCGACCCGCACCACCGACTGCTCGGTCGTCCCGTCGCGTATCGCATCGTCGACGGCACCATGCTGGAGATCACGTATCGGGACGTTCCCGGGATCGCGGAAGCGGAGGTGCTGGGCGTGAAACGAGTCATCGGCTTGGAGTGTTTCTGCACGGTGTCACCGCAGACGGCAGAAACGATTACGGTACGGTTCCTCGTGTCGCTGAGATAAGCGAAATCAGCGGCAGCTCGGGCGGGTTTCCCCAGCGGAACGGGATCGCCGCCGTTCCCACTCCCGCCGACACGTACACGCTTGTTGACCCCACCTGCGTCAAGCCGTGCATGTACCTGCCCGCGAACTGCGACGGAACGACGAGGGGCCCGATGAAGGGCAAGTGGGCCTGGCCGTTGTGCGTGTGCCCAGAGAGCATGACGTCGACTCGCAACCCTGCCGGCAGATACTCGATGAGATCGGGATTGTGGGAGACGAGCAGCCGGGGAACGTCCGGCGGGACGCCGGCGAAGGTTTCGTCCGGCCGCACGGCGCCGTGACTGAAGTCGTCGACCCCGCCAACCGCCAGGGCCGCCGGCCCTCGCCGGATCAACCGGTGCTGGTTGAGGAGCAGGGTCGCACCCCCCTGCTCCACCACCGCGCCGACCGCGTCGGGACCGACCCAGTGGTCATGGTTGCCCAGCACCGCCACCACGCCGTCGCGCGCCTTGAAGCGCGACACCACGTGGGCCAGGCCGTCCAGATCGCTCCGGGCATAGCTGACGAAGTCGCCGGCCAGCACCACCAGATCGGGGCCCAGCTCGGCCGCGCGATCCGCCACCCGCTCGAGCCAGCTGGTCGGGACCGCGGGGCCGTGATGGAGATCGCTCACGAGCGCAACCCGGTACCCCTCGAATCCGGGGGCGAGATCCCGCACCTCTATCGGAACCTCCGGTGTCGCGAGCTGCGCCCCCTCCCAGCGGGCGAGCGGAGCCGCCAGCCGCTCCACCACCCAACCCAACGGCATCCTGGTGAATCGCTCGAACACCGGCGGGCGCCGCTCCCGCGCGGGCGGGTGCCGGCGGGGATAGAAGAACGGGCCGATCACTTCGCGACGACGCGTGCGACCAGGTCGTACACGAAGTGTACTCCGAACGTGAGGTCGTCGAGGCTCACCCGCTCGTCGTTACCGTGCACGCCGCGCGACTCCGCCTGGTTGAGGGGGAACGGCGACAGGCCGTAGCTCACGATCCCCAAACGCCGGAAGTAGTGACTGTCGGTGAACCCGGTGAGGGGTGGAGTCGTGACGAGGGCATTGGGCGTGCGCTCGTGCGCCGCGGCCACGATGGCGCGGAACAACTCCGTCTCCGTGGGACTCTCGGTCGCGGGCCAGCTCGGCCCCTGCGGCGTGAGTGTCACCGCCGTGTCGCCCACAACGCGCACCAGGTCCGCGAGAAAGGCCTGCGGGTCCTGACCCGGCAAGAGCCGCACGTCAAGCGCCGCGCGCGCCTGCGGGGGAATGACGTTCGTCTTGTCGCTGCCCACCAGCCCGGTGATCGAGATGGTGTTGCGGAGCAGCGCGTTGTAGGTGAAGTCGGCCGTCAGGGCGCGGACGGCAGTCGTGTCGCGCAGCGCCGCCCGCACATCCCGGAGCCAGGCGCGCCGCGTCGAATCCGTTTCGATGGTGGACAGGTCTCCCAGGTAACGTTCCACCGCCGGTGTGAGGATGAGGGGCGTCTGGTAGTTGGCGATCCGGTTCAGCGCGCGGATCAGGCGGTGGACAGGATTGTCGGGCGTGGGGCGCGATCCGTGGCCCGCCGTGCCGCGCGCCGTCACGTCCAGCCAGAAGGGGGACTTCTCCGTCGTCCCTACGCCGTAGTACTCGATCCGCCCGCTCGCGTCGGCGCGGATCGTGCCCCCTTCGTTGATGAGGAATTCGGCGTCCTGCACCAGCTCCGGGTGATGCTCGGTGAACCAGCCGGCCCCCACTCCGCCGCCGATCTCCTCGTCCGCCGTCGCGAGGAAGATCACGTCGCGCTTGAGCGGGACGCCGGCCCGCTTGAGCGTGAGCAGCGCCATGAGCTGCGTGACCGCCTCACCCTTCATGTCGAGCGCGCCGCGCCCCCACACGTACCCGTCCTGCACGGAACCCTCGAACGGAGCGACCGTCCAATACTCCGGGCTCGCGAGCACCACATCCATATGGTTGAGCAGGATGAGCGGTCGCGCGCTGCCGTCTCCCTCGAGCCGCGCGTACAGGTTCGCCTTGCCGGGCCGGGGCTCGAACACGCGGGCCTCGATCCCCTCGCGGGCGAGCACCGCCTTCAGCCAGGTCGCCGTCTGGAGCTCGTTGCCGGGGGGGTTGGTGGTGTTGATCGCG
>DATHGL010000241.1:0-14256 GCA_035317625.1 Gemmatimonadales bacterium
GTCCTGTTTCGTGAAGCCCTGGTTACTCAACATCACGGCCAAGGGCGGGCCGGAGATCGTCGTGACGGAGTACAGGACGCCGAGGCCGCCTCCGAAGACCAGCCCGACGCGGCCCTCATTCCTGATGGGCCTGCGAAACCCGGCTGCCTGCAGGAGAATCAGCGGCAGCAGGACGATGAACGTCGCGAGCTTGAGCCACGCCGGCTGCACCCGGTGCACCAGAGCCGTTCCGAGCACGACGCCCGGTGCCAGGCCGACGATCATCGGCACGACCCGACGCCAGACGTGCGGAACGCTGGCCCGATTGACCCAGAGGACGTACGCGTTCAAGACCACCTCGACCCATACGAGCGCCGGATTGAGGACCCGATTTGCATAGAAGAGCAGGGCCACCGGTACGGTGATCGACGAGAATCCGTAGCCGAGCGCACCGTTCACCGTGGCGCCGACGAGCGTGATGAGGATCAAGACGAGCGAGCTTGTGGTGTCCATGTCCATGAGTTGATGGCACAAACAAAAAACCCGGCGCACGCTGGGGTGGCCGGGCCTGGGAGCGGCTCAGAAGGCGAGGGAGGCTTAGAGAGTCCTCATGTCGTCACTGGGGCGCCGAGCTGTCCGTCCAACCCTGGGGGTGGGGGGGCGGCTACAACAACAGACGAGACGACACAGCGGCGTCGCGCGCATGTGAGCGTGCAGTCTAGAGCGACGGGTGACGCGTGTCAACCGGATATCCGGCGGATCGGAATTCGTACCCGCGTCTTCTCCCACTCCACGACCAGCTCGGTCGCGTTGCTCGCAGCGGGAGCGAACTTGAGCGTGAGCGTCTCGACGGGTGCCCCGAGCCCCTCCGTCGTCACCGTGCCGGCGCCCACATCCTCCGCGCGCACTTCGTTGTCGATAGGAACACCCCAGCGCTGGACGCCGCGGTTGACGACGATCTGCCACTTCCCTGCGCCGGGGATCGCGTACAGCGTGTACGTCCCCGCCTCCACCCGCACGCCGGCGATCTCGGCGACGAACGGAACGTGGATGCTGGTGGCTTCGTTGGCGCCGAGCCGCCACGGTTGGTCGAATGGAACCAGCCCGCCCATGATCCTGCGGCCGCGCGCCGTCGGGCGGCTGTAGCACAATTTCATCGTGCCGCCGCCGATCTGCACGGCGTTCGAGTCTAGGCGACTGGGCCGTCCTGCCAGCCGATCAGCGGGCCCGCGGATCCAGCAGGGAGGCGGGGCCGCCTGGCTGTCACCGACAGTAGCCCCGGCCAGCGTCAGGGTCGCGATCAGCAGAATGATTCGCATGTCCTCATTCCTCGGGGGTTCCAACCGGGCGTGAAGCGCGGTGCAGGGTCTTGGGACGGTCCATGGCGGGTAACTAAGCCGCCGACACGATCCTTGTCCACCACCCCCGGTGCCCCACGTGCGATTGACACGGCGGCGCGTGCCGGGTAAATAACGGGTTCATGATCGCGCGCCAGACGACCACCCGCTGTTGTCCGCCCTGTCGGATGATGTGTACGCGCTCTTCGGGGAGCGGACGCGGTTGTGGCGCTGTGGTTGCCGGCATCGGATGATGCACGATTAGCTTGTAAACGGCACGCGCGACGCATATCGGGCCCGCTTCCCACTGGGAGGCGGGTCCGATTCGTTTTTACCTCACCCCCCCGTTCCCCTCTCCACGGTGGAGAGGGGGGACGAGAGCGAGGGTCGACGAGAGATGACTCAACCCGAGTTGATCACGGACAGACGCATCATGCAGGCCCATGGCTTTACGCTGTGGTTCACCGGCCTGTCGGGCGCCGGTAAGTCCACGCTCGCTGCCGCGGTGAGCGCGGAGCTGGGTCGCTGGGGCATCCCGGTCGAAGTGCTCGACGGGGACGAGGTGCGCCAGCATCTGTCCAAGGGCCTGGGGTTCTCGCGCGAGGACCGGGACACCAACATCCGCCGCATCGGCTACGTCGCGAGGCTGCTCACGCGAAACGGCGTGGCGGTGATCACGGCCGCGATCTCGCCGTACCGGGCGGTCCGGGATGAGGTGCGAGGCGAGATCGGCGCGTTCGTCGAGGTGTACGTGAAGGCCTCGCTCGACGAGTGCATCCGCCGGGACACCAAGGGGTTGTACCGCCGGGCGCTGGCGCGGGAGATCCCCCAGTTCACCGGGGTGTCGGACCCCTACGAGGAGCCGCTGTCGCCCGAGCTCGTGATCGACACGGAGCGCGAGGAGATCACCGACAGCGCGTCCCGGGTGATCGATCGTCTCCTCGAGCTGGGCCATCTCCGGAGCGCGAGCGATGCTTAGCGCCGCACAAGTCTCCGACCGCGTCGAGGCCCTGCGCGGGGCCGATCCCGAGACGACGCTGAGATGGGCAGTTGACACGTTTCCGGGAAAGGCCGCCCTGACCGTGAGCTTCGGCGGCGGTGGCGTAGTGCTCGCTCACCTGATCAGCCGCATCGACCGCTCGGTGCCGGTGATCTTCCTCGACACGCGCTTCCATTTCCGCGAGACGTACGAGTTCAAGCAGCAGTTCGCCGACCAGTACGGTCTGAATCTCGTGGAGCTCACGCCGCTGACCGACCCCGGGCCTCTCTACAAGACCGATCCCGACCGCTGCTGCTTCATCCGCAAGGTCGAGCCGCTCGAGCGCGCTATTGTCGGAGTCGACGCCTGGATCAGCGCAGTGCGGCAGGATCAGTCCGACTCCCGCGCGGCGACCGAGGTGCTCGAGTACCACGAGGTCGGTGGACGGCCGATCGTCAAGGTGTTTCCGCTGGCCCATTGGAGCCGGGCCGACGTGTGGCGCTACATCCGGGAGAACGGCGTGCCATACCACCCACTGCTCGACCAGGGCTACACGAGCATCGGCTGCTGGCCGTGCACGCGACCGACGAGACCGGGGGACGCCGAGCGCGCGGGGCGGTGGAGCGGGACCGGGAAGCTCGAGTGCGGGCTACACACGTTCACCGTGAAGCGTGAGCGGTGAACGGTGAGCAGTCTCGGGTACACCGCTTGCCGCCCACCGCTCACGCGGTTTTCGACACTGGATTCGAGGTGCGACCGATGACGACGACCGCAGTTCCGCCGCACGGCGGCGCGCTGGTGCAACGGCTGGTTGAGGGCGAGGAACGCTTGGCCGCGCTGCGACAGGCGTCCCGGTTGCCGTCGCTCACCCTCGATGCGCGCGGCGTGGCTGATCTCGGGTTGCTCGCGACTGGGGCCTACAGTCCGCTCACAGGCTTCCTGGGGCGCGAGGACTACCTGCGCGTGCTGCACGACATGCGCCTCGCCAACGGCCTCCCCTGGTCGCTGCCGGTCACCCTCCGGATCACCGACGGCGCGGCGATCCGCGACACGGTGGCACTGAAGAGTCCAGACGAGAGCATCCTCGGTCTCCTCGAAGTGCGAGACGTGTTCAGGCACTCGAAGGAGGAGGAGGCGCAGCTCGTCTACGGAACGACCGACGCGAACCACCCGGGAGTGGCACAGCTCTATGCCCAGGGTGACGTGCTGATCGGCGGCGACGTCCGCCTGCTCGATCGCCCGGCGCCGGCGTTCCCGGAGCTGGCGCTCGATCCGGCGGACACCCGGCGCACGTTCGCCGAGCGCGGATGGCGCACGGTGGTCGGATTTCAGACGCGGAATCCCGTGCACCGCGCGCACGAGTACATCCAGAAGGCAGCGCTCGAGACGGTCGACGGCCTCCTGTTGCATCCGCTCCTCGGGCCCACCAAGGACGACGACGTCCCCGCCGCCGTGCGCGTTCGGAGCTACCGAGTGCTGCTCGAGCGCTATTACCCGCGGGATCGCGTGGTCCTCGCCGGGTTCCCGGCCGCGATGCGCTACGCCGGTCCGCGTGAGGCGCTGTTTCACGCGCTGGTGCGCAAGAACTACGGCTGCACGCACTTCATCGTGGGCCGCGATCACGCCGGTGTGGGGAGCTACTACGGCTCCTACGATGCCCAGCGCATTTTCGATCGGTTCGCACCGGGCGAGCTTGGGATTCAGCCCGTCTGCTTCGAGCACACGTTCTACTGCCGGGGCTGCGCCGGCATGGCTTCACCGAAGACCTGCCCGCACGAGGGTGCGTTTCATGTCACACTGTCCGGCACCAAGGTGCGCGAGATG
Source organism: Gemmatimonadales bacterium (assembly GCA_035317625.1). Classification (GTDB taxonomy): domain Bacteria; phylum Gemmatimonadota; class Gemmatimonadetes; order Gemmatimonadales; family GWC2-71-9; genus AG41. Next base: position 4,120 of record DATHGL010000241.1, read on the forward strand.
TTGCGGAGCGGCGCGCTGCCGCCGCCCGAGTTCAGTCGTCCCGAGGTCGTGCAGGTCCTGGCGGACGGATTACGGGAGGTGGTCGCATGACGCTGTCGACGTTGGGCACGACGCTACGCCGCATCGGGCGCTTGCTGCACACCATGGCGGCATGGGTGCAGCCCTGGGACTGGGATGAGCTGCCCGTCCGGCACTGGTGGGACGTGTACACGAAGTAACGTGGGAGCCTGCCATATGCCGAACGAAAAGCCGCTGAGCCCCGTCGAGCAGCTGAAGGGAGATAGCAACGGTCTGCGCGGGCGTCTCGCCGACGAGCTCGACGCCGGCACCGATCATTTCTCGGACGCCGGGGCTCAGCTCCTCAAATTCCATGGAACGTACCAACAGGAGGACCGTGACCTGCGCCGCGAGCGGCGCGGCTCCGACGCCGAGCCCGAGCACCAGCTCATGGTCCGTTGCAAGATTCCGGGCGGCGTGCTCACGGGCGAGCAGTACCTCGTGATCGACGAGTTGGCGGACCGCTACGGAAACGGCACCCTGCGGGTGACGACGCGTCAGGGCAACCAGTTCCACGGCGTGCTCAAAGGGGACCTGAGGGCGACCATTCGCGCCGTGAACGACGCGCTGGTCACGACGCTGGGCGCCTGCGGCGACGTGGTGCGCAACGTGATCGCCTGCCCCGCGCCCCTGGCCGGTGGACTGCGGGAAGCAGTGCTGGGAATCGCCCGGCGCCTTTCGGATCACCTGCTTCCCCGGACGCGGGCGTATCACGAGATCTGGCTCGACGGCGAGCCGGTGGCGGGCGGACCCGCGGAGCCCGAGCCGATCTACGGAACCCGCTATTTGCCGCGCAAGTTCAAGGTCGCGTTCGCGTTCCCGGACGACAACTGCTGCGACGTGCACTCGAACGACCTGGGCTTCCTGGTCGTCGCTCGGGGCAAGCGACTCACGGGGTTCAACGTCCTGGTGGGCGGTGGCATGGGGCGGACACACGGCAAGGCGGACACCTATCCCCGGCTGGCGGACACACTGGGCTTTGCGCAGGCCGGGGAGGTGGTGGAGGTGGCGGAGGCCGTGGTCAAGGTGCAGCGCGATCATGGCGACCGCAGCGACCGGCGCCACGCCAGGCTCAAGTATCTCCTCGACAAGCAGGGACTCGACTGGTTCCGCGACCAGGTGGAGCGTCAGCTCGGTCGCCCGCTCGCGCCTCCCGCATCCATCGAGGTGTCGAATATCGAGGATCATCTCGGATGGCACGAGCAGGGTAACGGACGCTCCTTCCTGGGCGTGTTCATCGAGAACGGCCGCATCCGGGACCGTGACGACGCGCGGCTGCGCGGCGCGCTGCGCCGAGTCGTCGAGACCACGGGCGGCGGCATCCGCTTCACCCCCCAGCAGAACGTGCTGTTGACCGATGTTCCCGACCGACAGATAGGGGTCGTGGACAGGATCCTGGCCGACCATGGCGTCGCGCGGCGCGAAGCCTTGTCGCCCGTCCGACGCTGGTCCATGGCGTGCCCCGCGCTCCCGACGTGCGGGCTTGCCGTGGCCGAGGCGGAGCGGGCGCTGCCGGACGTGATCGCGGACCTCGAGCGAGAGCTCGAGCGCTTGGGTGTGGCGGACGCGGCGCTGACGGTGCGGATGACCGGATGCCCGAACGGCTGCGCCCGCCCCTACACGGCCGACCTGGCGTTCGTGGGTCGCTCGCTGCACAAGTACGGTGTGTTCGTAGGTGGCAGCATGCTCGGCACGCGGCTCGGCACCCTCTACGCCGATCTCGTCCCGCGCGACCGGCTCGTCGCCGCCGTCCGCCCCCTGTTCGAGCGCTACCGCGACGAGCGGTTGGAAGACGAGCGGTTCGGCGACTTCTGCCAGCGGGTGGGGATCGAGGCGCCGCGCGCCTCCGTCCCGGTCGGCCCGTGACGTTCTACCCCGTGTCCCTCGACCTCCGAGGACGCCGCGCCGTGGTCATCGGCGGCGGAACGGTGGCGGAGCAGAAAGTGCTCGGCCTGCTCACGGCCGGCGCGCACGTCACCGTGGTGAGTCCTGAGACCACGCTCCGCCTGGCGGATCTGGCGGCGAGCGGCGGGATCGACCTCCGTCGTCGCTCGTATCGCGCGGGTGATCTGGCAGGCGCTTGGCTCGCCATCGCGGCGACCGACGACCGGACCGCGAATGCGGCGGTGTGGGCTGAAGCGGAGCGGCTGGGGGTCCCGCTCAACGCGGTGGACGATCTCGACCACTGCAGCTTCATCGCGCCCGCGATCCACCGGGAGGGAGACATCACGGTCGCGGTCTCGACCTCGGGGAAGAGCCCGGCGCTCGCTGCCCGGCTGCGCCAGCGCGCGGCCCGACTGGTGGGGCCGGCGGAGGCACGCCTGTGCGAGCTGTTGGGCGAGCTGCGGCCGGAATTGGCCGCACGCGTCCCGGACACGCGCGCCCGCACGGCGCTGTGGTATCGCATCATCGACTCCGACGTGATCGAGTTCGTGCGCGGGGGAGACACGGAAGGGGCACGGCGGCGGATAGATGAGCTTGTTGACGAGGTCGAGCCTCATGAGTCGCGGCTGAAGCCGCGGCTCGGCTCTGCCCGTAAACGGGCACAGCACTTGCCGCTTCGGCGGCAGGGCCGAGCCGCGAGTTCACTCGCGGACGAGGAGACGGGCGTCGTCTATTTGGTCGGGGCAGGCCCGGGCGACCCCGGCTTGATCACCGCGAAGGGGCTCGCGATCCTGCGATCGGCCGACGTGGTCGTGTACGATCGCCTCGTCGCGCCGTCCCTGGTCGCTGAAGCGCCGCCCGCGGCGGAGCGGGTGTTCGTGGGCAAGCGCCCGCACGGCATGGGCGCAGGCGTAGAGCAGGCGGACATCAACGCACTGCTCGTCGACCGGGCGCGGGATGGGCGGACGGTGGTGCGGCTCAAAGGCGGCGATCCGTTCGTGTTCGGCCGCGGCGCCGAGGAGTGCGAGGCGCTACGGGCCGCGGGGGTTCCGGTTCACGTGGTCCCTGGCGTGACGTCCGCGACGGCGGTGCCGGCGGCCGCGGGAATTCCCGTCACCGACCGGAGGCTCGCGTCGGCGTTCGCGGTGGTCACCGGACACGAATGTGACGGTCCGTCGGATCTCGACTGGGAGGCGCTCGCGCGCATGCCGACGCTGGTGCTCTTGATGGGCCTGTCCGCGCTCCCCGAGGTGACGGCGCGATTGCTCGCGAGCGGCGCGGATCCCGACACCCCCGCTGCCGTGATCGCGAGTGGGACGCTCCCGGCCCAGCAGACTGTGGTTGGTACCCTCGCGACGATCGCCGTCGTGGCCGCGGAGGCCCGCCTCGAGCCTCCGGCGACGGTGGTCGTCGGCGAGGTCGTGCGGGCCGCGGGTGCGATGAGCGATCACACGGCGGCGGGCGCTGCTTGGGCCGGAGTCTCCGTGGCGGCCGGTGACGCGTGGGGCGCCACCTTCCGGAACAACGGACGGTAGTGCTCCCAGGCATCGAGTAACCGCCGCGCCTGCGGACTGCCGGTGCGGGCGTGGTGCTCGCGCACCAGCCCGTGGACGAGCGCGTCATCCTCGTCGTCCAGCTCTCGCACGGCGACCATGTCTTGGTTGCAGCGCAGCGGGAACACCTCCGCTTCGTCGAGCACGTAGGCGGTGCCGTTCGACATGCCGGCGCCAAAGTTGCGCCCTACGGTGCCCAGGACCACCACGACCCCGGCGGTCATGTACTCGCAACAGTGGTCCCCGGCGCCCTCCACCACGGCGACGGCGCCGGAGTTCCGCACGGCGAACCGGTCCCCCGCCCGGCCGGCGGCGAACAGGGTTCCCGCGGTGGCGCCGTACAGCGCCGTGTTGCCGAGTATGACCTGCCCATCGGCGACGCCCTTCGCCGCGGCCTCGCGGAACGGCCGGATGACGACCTCACCGCCCGACAGCCCTTTGCCGACGTAATCGTTTGCTTCGCCCTCGAGCTCGAGCTGCATCCCCGGCAGCGTGAACGCCCCGAAGCTCTGCCCGGCGCTGCCGCGGAACCGCAGGCGGATCGATCCCGGGGCCACGCCGACGTTGCCGACCCGCTCGGCGATGCGCCCGGCGATGCGCGCCCCCACCGTCAGGTGATGGTTGCCGATGTCGTACACGCCGGCAAACGGCCGGCCGGCGTCGAGCCGCGCGGCGAGCGTCAGCAGGATCTCGTCGTCGAGGGAGTCGACCCCCGGGCGGTCGTTGCGCTCCGTGGTACGCCGCCGCGCGGTGTTGCGCTGCGCCATGGGATCGGCCAGGAGCAGCGAGAGATCGAGCATCTGCGCCCGAGGCACCTCGGGACGGTCGACGCGCTCGAGCAACTCCACCCGCCCGACGATCTCGTCCAGGGAGCGGTAGCCCAGCTCCGCGAGGATGCGACGGACGTCTTCCGCGATCCACGTGAAGTAGGCGACGACCTGCTCCGGGGTGCCACGGAACTTGGCGCGCAGCTCGGGGCGCTGGGTCGCGATTCCGGTCGGACAGGAGTTGAGGTGGCACTGTCGGGCCATGGCGCACCCGATCGCGACGAGCGTCGCCGTCCCGAACCCGTAGGTCTCGGCGCCGAGCAGCGCGGCGATCACGACGTCGCGCCCGGTCCGCAGGCCGCCGTCGACGCGCACCTCGATCCGGTGGCGTAACCCGTTCTCGATCAGAATCGCCTGCGTTTCGGCGAGCCCCAGCTCCCAAGGCGACCCCGCGTGCTTGATCGACGAGAGCGGCGACGCGCCCGTGCCGCCGTTGTGGCCGGACACGAGCACGTAGTCCGCGTAGGCCTTCGCGACGCCGGCGGCGACCCGTCCGACGCCCGCTTCCGCTACCAGCTTCACGCCCACGCGCGCGCGCGGGTTGACCTGCTTCAGGTCGTGGATGAGTTGCGCCAAATCTTCGATCGAGTAAATGTCGTGGTGCGGCGGCGGCGAGATCAGCGGCACGCCCGCCACCGAGTGCCGCAGGCGGGCGATCAGGGCCGTCACCTTGTGACCCGGCAGCTGGCCGCCTTCGCCCGGCTTCGAGCCCTGCGCCATTTTGATCTCGAGCTCGTCCGCGCGCACGAGGTACTGCGTCGTGACGCCGAACCGCCCCGAGGCCACCTGCTTGATGCGGTTGTCCGCGCGATCCCCGGTTTCGAGCGGCGCGTACGTGTCCGGGTCCTCACCCCCCTCGCCCGAGTTCGAGCGGGCGCCCATTCGGTTCATGCCGATGGCCAGCGTGCGGTGCGCCTCGGGCGACAGCGCGCCGAGCGACATCGCGGTCGAGATGAAGCGGCGACAGATCGCCGCCGCGGGCTCCACCTCGTCGAGCGCAATGGGGGTCCCGGCGCGGAGCGCGAGCAGGTCACGCGGGCTCGCCGGCGCCCGGGCGGCCACACGCGCGCGGAAGGCGTCGTAGGCCTGCGGCGTGTCCGCCGCCACCGCATCCTGCATCGACCGGACGAGCGGCGGCGACCAGCCGTGGTCCTCCCCGTCGCGGCGGTACCGCACGCGCCCGTGGTCGGGCAGCACCGGTTCCGGCGCGGCCGGCTCGGGGTAAGCGGCGCGTTGCCGTGCCAGCACGTCTTCGGCGATCTCCGCGAACCCGATCCCGCCGATCGTCGACACGGTGCCGGTGAAGCAGCGGTCGATCACCTCGGTGCCCAGCCCCAGCGCCTCGAAGATCTGCGCGCCGCAGTAGGAGGAGAGCGTCGAGATGCCCATCTTCGAGAGGATCTTCAGGAGACCCTTTTCCGCGGCGGCGCGGAACCGGGCCGGCGCGTCGTCCTGCTCGATCAGCGACCGCACCGACTCGAGCGCCAGCCAGGGGTGGACGGCTTCGGCGCCGTAGCCGATCAGCGCGGCGAAGTGATGCACGTCCCAGGCGTCGCCCGCTTCGGCGACCAGGCCCAACCGGGTGCGCAGGCCCCGCTGGAGGAGATGCTGGTGCACGGCCCCGACGGCGAGGAGCATGGGCAGCGGTGCGCGCTCGCCGTCGACCGCGCGGTCGCTGAGGATCACGATCCGCGCCCCCTGGCGGACGGCGCGTGCCGCCGACCGACACAGCGCGTCGAGCCCGGCGCGCAGCGCCTCCGCGCCACCGGCGGCCTTCCATATGGCATCCAGCGTGACGGCCTGCGCCCCGGTGACCGCACGGAGCGCCGCCATCTCGTCCGGGAGGACGATGGGGTGCTCGTTCCGCACCAGCCGCAGCCCGGCGGGCCGATCCGTGAGCAGCGAGCCTCGGCGTCCCAGGTGCATCCGCAACGACATCACCAGCGTCTCGCGCAGCGGGTCGATCGGGGGGTTCGTCACCTGGGCGAAGCGCTGGCGCAGGTAGGCGTACAGGCCGGGCGGGACGCGCGCGAGCGGCGGGATCGGCGTATCGTCGCCCATGCTCCACACCGGATCCTGCCCGGCCTCGCCCATCGGCTCGAGCACGTAGCGCAGGTCCTCGAAGCTCCACCCAAAGGCGAGCTGTCGGACGACACGCTCGGGCTCCGCGAGCGGCGAGGTGTCGGGCGCCGCTGTCGTGGGCCGCAGCGGCAAGATGCCGCGGGCGGCCCAGCGGCCGTATGGACGGCGCCGCGCGACTGCGCGCTTCGCCTCCGCGTTCCGCAGGATGGTCTGGCGGTGGGTATCCACCACCAGCAGCTCTCCCGGGCCGAGCCGGCCGCTTTCAATCACCTCCGCGGGGTCCAGGTCGACGAGGCCCACCTCGGAGCCGGCGACCACGAGCCCGTCGTGGGTGATCTTGTAGCGGCAGGGGCGGAGCCCGTTGCGGTCGAGGGCGGAGCCGACGAGCACGCCGTCCGAGAACGCGAGCGCCGCCGGCCCGTCCCAGGGCTCCACCAGGCACTCGTGAAACTCGTAGAAGCCCCGCACGGCGGCCTCCATTTCCACGGCGCCTTCGTGGGCTTCGGGGACGAGCATCATCAAGGCGTGCACGGGGTCGCGCCCCGAGCGCACGAGCAGCTCGAGCGCGTTGTCGAGACTCGCGGAATCGCTCCCGTCCGCCCAGATGACAGGCCTGAGTCGGTCGACGGCCTCGCCCCAGACGGGCGCGGCCAGCGCCGGCTCGCGGGCGCGCATCGCATTCCGGTTTCCCCACAGCGTGTTGATCTCCCCGTTATGGGCGAGCAGGCGAAACGGCTGAGCGAGCGGCCAGCTCGACGTCGTGTTCGTGGAGTAGCGCTGGTGAAAGACCGCGATCGCCGTCTCGTAGTCCGGCGACGCCAGGTCCGGAAAGAAGTCAGCGAGCTGAGTCCCGGTGAGCAGGGCCTTGTAGACGAGCGTGCGGCACGAGAGCGAGCACACGAAGAACGGCTCGAGACCGGGTCCCACCTCGGCAACGCGGCGCTCGATGGTGCGGCGTGCGAGATAGAGGGAGCGCTCCCACGCGGCCTCCTCGTCCCGGCGCTCGTCAGCCGGCGCGGCGAGGATCGCTTGCCGGATGACCGGGCACGTGGCGCGCGCGCCGGCGCCCAGCACATCCAGATCGACGGGCACGTCGCGCCACCCCAGCACGGGGACGCCCTCGCCTCGCAGGACGTCCTCGACGATCGCGGTGGCGCGGCCCCGCGCGTCGTGCTCGCGCGGCAGGAAGAACATGCCGACCGCGAACGACCGGCCGGGCTCGAGCGCGACTCCACGACTGGCCGCGTCTCGGTAGAAGAGCGAGGCGGGGATCTGGGTCAGCAGCCCGGCGCCGTCGCCCGAGCGATCGGTGGCCGCGGCGCCGCGGTGGGCGACGCGCGCGAGCGCCTGTAGGGCGCGGCGCGCGATGGCGGGGGAGCGCGCGCCCGACGCCTGAGCCACGAACCCGACACCGCACGCGTCCTGCTCCCGCCAGGGGTCGAGCTGGCGGGCGCGGTTGTTCACCCAATGCGATCGATCACCTGCCGGCATCGTGTGTCCTCCCCTCTCCGGTCAACAAGAAGGCCCGCTCGATTGGGAGCGGGCCGCGGGGTGTTGGTCGATCGTCTGCACGCCTACGCCGCCCGCCCGCTCCCGTGAAGGGGAGTCATCGGATTCAGAATTGCGACGGCCAGCAGCGTAGCGGTGTGCATCATGCCGGGCCCACCCGGAGGTATTAACCCGAAAGCATTAATATTCACTGAACGGCATAAATATACTAGCTCGTTCGAACTCGTCAAGGGGCCGGCGCGACGAGGCGCTGCAACTCGGCGAACGGGATCAGCACGTCCGCCATGGCCTCGTAGGTGCCGCGCTCGCGCAGCTCCACCAACACCCGGCGCACCAGACCCAGCGCCGCCTGGACCACCCGCGGGCCCAGGCTCGCGCGCCGTACGCCCAGCCGCTCGAGCTCTCGGAGCGGCGGGGCGGGGGGACCCGCGATCACGTTGAGCGGACCGGCGAGCTCGCGGGCCAGGCGTCCGATCGTTTCGGCGTCGCTCACGTGCGGCACGAACAGGCAATCGGCCCCGGCTGCCCGGTAGGCGTTGGCGCGTCGCACCGCTTCGGCGAATCGCCGGGCGGCGTCCCAGTCCTTCATTTCGAATGCGTCGGTGCGGGCGTTGAGGACGAGCGCCACGCCGGCGCTCGCGCCGGCTTCGCGCACGGCCTGGAGGCGCTCCACGTGGAGGGCGAGGTCCAACAGGCCACCCTCGTTCGTTCCGTCCTCGAGGTTCAATCCCACCGCCCCGGCCGCGATCACGCCGCGTGCGGTTTCCGCGGCGGCTTCCGGGGTGTGGCCGTAGCCGCCCTCCATGTCCGCCGTCACCGGCACCTGCACTCCGGCAACGATGCGCCGGACGACGTCGAGCATTTCGGCTCGGCTGATCCGCTCGCCGTCCGGGTAGCCGAGCGCCCAAGCGACGCCGGCGCTCGTGGTAGCGATCGCGGGAAACCCGGCCTCTTCCACGAGGCGGGCGGTCGCCACGTCCCAGGCGTTGGGAAGCACGAGGATGCCGGCCTCGGCGTGGAGCCGCCGGAACGCGGCCGCCAGGTCGCGCGGCGTCGCGGTCTTCATGATCCCTTCTGGCTCATCGCGGGCGACTCCGAGAGGCAGTGTAAAGCCTCGTGCATTCTGGCAACGATAGCATCATCGTCCACCCTTGCGCCGCCTGTCGCGGGCGCTCGGCACCGCGCCGGGGCTGCGTGTGGCTGGCGCGCAGCGGGGCGGGCGTGACCGTTCCAAGGGGAGGCGGCTAACTCGTTGCGCGCCCGGCCGGAGCGCTCTCCCGTCTACCGCCCGCTGCAGCGGCCTCGAACTTGAAGTGCCACATTGCGACGCTTCCGGTGGCCGTCGCCATGCCGTCGACCCGCTGCGCCGCCGCTACAGGCGGAAGCGGCCCTCAATGTCGTTCGTGAGCCGTCGCTCCGCCCCTGCCAGGCCGAGGGCGAGGCCCAGTGGGCGTGCGTCGGCGCCGGGATACCGTCGCACGCGGGCCCCCAGCCCTTCTGTCGAGTTCTCCCCCAATCCCAGGCGTACCTACAGCGGTGCCCGTCGCACCGGAGAGCCGTCCTAATGAATCGTCTCGTGTTGCTGCTCTCGCTCATCGCCCTCGCGGTGGCCCCGGAGCTGGTCCGCGCGCAGGGCTCGATCACCGGCACCGTCACGGATGCGACTACCAGCGCGCCGCTCGGGGCCGTTACGGTCGCGGTGGTCGGGACACCGCTCACCGGTACGACCGGTGCGGACGGCCGGTTTGCCATTCCCGGCGTGCCGCCGGGGAGTCACCGTCTGCGGGCACGGCGCTTGGGATACACTCCGGGAGACACGACGGTCGTGGTGCAGGAAGGCGCGGAGACGGTCGTCGCGCTCCGGCTGCAGGCGAGCGCCATCGAGCTCAACCCCGTCGTGGCCGTGGGCTACGGCACGCAGTCGAAGGCAACGCTGACGGGCGCGGTGACCGCCGTCGCGGGCGCAGAGCTGCAGGGCGTTCCGGACGTCAACCTGTCGAACACGATCGCGGGCAAGCTGCCCGGCGTGGTGACGATCAACACGAGCGGCGAGCCCGGGTACGACGGCGCCATCATCCGGATCCGGGGCAACCACACGCTGAACGACAACGGCGCGCTCATCGTGATCGACGGCGTCCCGGAACGTGCCGGCGGGCTCGAGCGGCTCGACCCGGCGGACATCGAGAGCATGAGCGTCCTCAAGGACGCCTCGGCGGCCATCTACG
>DATHGL010000242.1:0-11102 GCA_035317625.1 Gemmatimonadales bacterium
ACGCCCCGCTACGTCTTCCCGCGCATCGACTGCGCGCTTCTCCCCGTGCCCAACACCACCGTCGAGATGCTGGCGCAGTACCTCGCCGGACGCGTGTGCAAGGAGCTCGCGTCGTCCGGGGGGGTCGACCTCCGGGCGGTCGAGATCGAGGTCGAGGAGAGCTTCGGACAATCCGCCACCTACCGCGAGTCGCTCGGGTGACCCCCCCGCGGCGGCGCCCTGGCTCCCCGGCGCCGGGCGGCCGCGATGTCATCCGCTGCGAGCCGACCGTCGTGCAGCGCGGTCGCCACCAGCACGGCGTCGAGCCCCGCGTCAGCCAGCCGCTCGAGCTCGAGCGCCGTGCCGACGCCTCCACCCGCCAGCAGCTCCACGTCCGCGTGGGCACGCCGCAGCGCCTCCACCAGCAGCGGGTCCACGCCTTTCCCGCTCCCGACGCGCGCGAGATCGAGCACGAGGACGCCCGAGGCGCCGGCGGTCACGGCCGCGCGCGCCAGCTCGAGCGGCGTCCCCTGAGGCGCGGCACCCCCGAGCCCGCACGGCTCACCGTCCCGCAAGTCGAGGGAGAACACCACGCGCTCCGTCCCGACCGCCCCGGCCACGGCCGCCAGGACAGCGAACGACGGCAGCGTCTCGAGACCCACCACCACCCGCTGCACGCCGTCGCTGACGAGCTCGCGCGCCCGCTCGGGCGCGGCGACCGCGGCGTCCACCAGCAGGCGGCCCCCGAGCCCGGCGAGCTCTCGCAGCACGGCGTGTTGCACGGCGCCCCCGGCGATGGCGTCGAGATCGGCGACGTAGCACTCGTCGCAGCCGAGCCCATCGCGAAACGCGCGCGCCAACGCGAGCGCGTCGCCTGTCTTGCCAGCGGCGACGAGTCGCGACCGAACCGGTGCGTACCTTTCGCGTCGGCCGCCGCGCGCCAGCACGGCCCGCCCAGCGCTCAGGTCGAGCACCGGAATCACCCGCACGTCACGAGCTCGGCGCGGGACGCATGAGCGGCGTGCTCGGCTGGGACATCGGCGGCGTCAATACCAAGGCCGCGCGCGTCGCCGACGCCCGCGTGCTCGACGCGCGCGTCGCGCCCTACGAGCTCCAGCGCGATCCGGCTGCGCTCGTGCCCTTGCTTCAGCGTCTCGCGCGCGACCTCGGTGCCGGGCCCACCGACGCGCACGCCGTCACCATGACGGCCGAGCTGTCGCAGCTGTTCCGCACCAAGCGCGCGGGCGTGGCGTTCGTGGTGGACGCGGTCACGGCCGCTTTCCCCCATGCGTGCGTCCGGGTCTGGAGCGTGGACGCCCGCTGGCGCACCCCCGCGGAGGCGCGCCGCGAGCCGCTGGCGGTGGCGGCGGCGAACTGGGCAGCCACGGCACACATCGTCGGCCGCTCGTTCCCCGACTGCCTGCTGATCGACGTCGGCTCCACGACGACGGACATCATTCCAATTACGCACGGCACACCGGTGGCCCTCGGCTGGACCGATGTCGAGCGGCTCCGGGAGGGCGAGCTGGTCTACACCGGCGCCCTGCGCACGCCGATCGAGGCCATCGCGTCGACGGTACCGGTGCATGGGCGGCAGACCGGCGTGTCGGCGGAGGGGTTCGCGCTGGCGGGCGACGTGCACCTGTGGCGCGGCGAGCTCGCGCCCGCCGACTACTCGGTGCCGACCCCGGACGGGCGCCCGGCCACCAAGCGTTTCGCCGGTGAGCGATTGGCGCGCGTGGTGTGCGGCGACCGCGAAATGCTCGACGACGCAGACGTCGGCGCGATCGCGGACGCGCTGTGGGGCGCGCAGGTCACGCGCATCGGTGAGGCGTTGGACCGGGTCCGCGCGCGCCAGCCGACGCTCGGCCGCGTCGTGGTCACCGGTTTGGGCGACTTTCTCGCCGCCGCCGCCGCGCAGCGCGCCGGGCTTCAGGTCATCCATCTCTCGGATACCCTTGGCCCGGCGGCCCGACACGCCCCCGCAGCGGCCGTCGCGCTGCTGTTTGCTTCATGATCCGCGAGACCCCCGTGGTGCACACGGTCGTCAAAGTCGGCGGCGGACTGCTCGCCAAGGCCGGCGCCTTTGAGCTGGTCGTCGAGGCCCTGACCGCGTTCCGACCCGGCCGGCGACTGGTCGTGGTGCCGGGTGGCGGGCCGTTCGCCGACGCGGTCCGCCAGATGTTCCGGCGCATCAAGATCGGGGAGGACGCCGCCCATTGGATGGCGGTGCTCGGGATGGACCAGTATGCGCACGCGCTCGCGGCCCGCATCCCGGACGCGGCGCTGGTCGAGTCCGCCGCCGGGATCACGGCGGCCCTGCAAACCGGGCAGCTGCCGGTGCTCGCGCCCTACCGCTGGCTCCGAGCGGTGGACCCGCTCCCCCACTCCTGGGACGTCACAAGCGACAGCCTCGCCGCGTGGCTCACGGGCGCGTTAGGCGCGCGGCGCGTCGTGCTCATCAAGCCGGCCGACCAGGACCACGAGAAGCTCGTCGACTCATACTTCCTCCGCACGCTGCCGCCAGGCGTCGAGCACCTGATCGTCACGGCGGACGACTTGGGACAGCTCGACCTGGCGCTGCGGGAGAACCCCGACCGGAACGCGGAGCGCCGGAGAGACCAGAGCTCGTAGCGCCGCCACCCGGGGGCGCGACACCCGGCCGATGCGCCCGCCGACGCACGCCGCTCCCCGCACCCCCACGACATCGGCGCCGAGCGCGCGCGCGACCACGAAATCCGCGCCGGACAGACTCCCGGCGAGCGCGGCGAACAGCCCCGCCTCATGCGCCGCGGTCACCCACCTGGCCACCGAGTCCGGCGACGCGAGGGCGAAGAGGGGAACCTGCTTGGACGCGGTGTCGAGGAGCACGCCGACCGCACCCGTCAGGGCGGCGACGGCCACGAGCCGCGCCGGCGCGAGACTCCCCGCGCGGCGCCAATCTGCGTAGGCGACGAGCACCACCCCCGTCGTCGCGCCGCCGGTCCCGCCCCTCGCCCCGCGACAGGCCGCGGCGGCGAGCGCGCGCGCCCGACCCTCGGTCGGCACGCCCGCGAACCCGACCTTGACGAACGCCAGGTCGAGCAGCGCCGCCGCGCCAGCGCGGCGCGCGAGGGCATCCTCGTTCACGGCGTCACCCAACGCGGCGCTCGTGGGGCGCGCGGACCCCACCGCCTCCCGAATCGCGGCCAGCACGCCGAGCGACACGGGGCCGAGCGCGCCGCGTCGTGGGTCTTTCGCGTCGATCACATCCGCACCGCCCGCACGCGCGGCGCGCGCCTCGCCGGGTCCCGCGACGCTGACAAGAAGCCGCATTTCCGGTCGCTCCCTTGTGGCCGTCCCGAAGCCGCCGGTAGGTTAGGCTTCCGGAGACGCGATGTCAAAACGACAGCCCAATGAAGTGTCGCCAGCGACGCCCCAGACCGAGGGTGACGCCGCGCGGACGGTTTCGCTTGCCGGAAAGGCGGCCCTCATCACGGGGGCGTCGAGCGGGATCGGGCGCGCCATCGCCGTCGCGTACGCCGCGGCGGGCGCCGACCTTGTGCTCACGTACCGGGTGAACCGCGACGGCGCGGAGGAGACCGCCCGGCGGGCCCGAGAGCTCGGGCGCCGGGTGGAGGTGACCCGCGGCGACGTCGCCGAGTCCGCCGACCTCGACGGACTCGCGAACACGGCACGCCGCACCTTCGGCCGCGTCGACGTGTGGGTGAACAACGCGGGGGCCGACATCCTGACCGGCGACGCGGCGCGCCTCTCCAACATCGAGAAGCTCGACCGGCTGCTCTCGGTCGATCTGCGCGGGACAGTCCTCGCCTCCTGGAAGGCCGTCGAGCTGATGCGCGCTCAGCCGGGGGGTGGCGTGATCCTCAACATGTCATGGGACCATGTGCTCTCGGGCGGGATGCCCGGTGACTACGCCCAGGTGTTCTGCGCCGCAAAGGGGGGCGTGTACTCGTTCAGCCGCGCGCTCGCCCACTCCGTCGCGCCGCAGATCCGCGTGAACATCCTCGGTCCGGGCTGGGTCGAGACCGCGTACGGGAGCGGGCTCGACCCCGCGGTGAAACAGCGCATCACGGCGACCATCCCGCTCGGGCGTTGGGGCACACCGGAAGAGATCGCCCACGCCGCGGTGTACCTCGTCTCGGACGCCGCGGGGTACGTGACCGGCCAGATGCTGATGATCAACGGCGGGGGCGTGATCTAGCCCCCGGACAAGGAGACCGCCATGGCAGCGAAAGAGCCTACGTACTCCGATGCGCAGATCGAAGCGAAGCTGAAGGACTTGCCCGGCTGGTGGTACGAGGACGGGTGGATCCGCCGCACCTACAAGACGGATGGCTGGCCCACCACGCTGTTGCTGGTGAACGCAGTCGGCTACGTGGCCGAGGCGGCGTATCATCATCCCGACCTGTCCGTGACCTGGGGACGGGTAATCGTCAAGCTGCAGAACCACGCGGCGGGTGGCATCACCGACAAGGACTTCGAGCTCGCGCGTAAGATCGATGAGACGGCCCTGTGGCGCCCCACAGGCGGCGCGCTCGAAGGGACGCCCAACAAGTTCGTGCGCTCGGGCGACCCGCGGTGACGGCAGGTCCGGCGGCGGCCACGCCGCGCCGCGTGCTGTTCGTCACGGGGAAGCTCGCCGAGCCCGCGCTGCGCCGGACCATCACCCAGATGGCTCCGGCGTTCGCATGGGAGGTGGCCGTCTTGAAGATCACGGTCGCCGCCTTGATGACGACCGCGTGGATCGCGCGGTTCCTCGAGGTCCCCGGGGACACGGACCTGATACTCATCCCCGGGCTGTGCGAAGGCGACCCCGCGGTGATCGCGCAGCGCGTGGGCGTCCCCGTCCAGAAGGGCCCGAAGGACCTGCGACAGATCCCCGAGTACTTCGGGCGCGCGGCCGCGGCGCGCGACTATGGGGCCTACGACATCGAGATCGTGGCTGAGGTGAACAACGCGCCGCGGCTCGCGCGCGAGGCGATCCGCGCCGAAGCGGAGCATTACCGGACCAGCGGCGCGGACGTCATCGACATCGGCTGTACCCCCGGACGCGAGTTCCCCGGGCTCGGCGACGTGGTGCGCGAGCTCGTGAGCGCAGGGATGCGCGTGAGCGTCGACTCCTTCGACCCGGCGGAGATCCGGACGGCCGTAGGCGCCGGTGCGGAGCTCGTGCTCAGCGTCAACGGCTCGAATCTGGACGTCGCGCGGGACATCGCCGGGACCAAGGCACGCGTGGTCGTGATCCCCGACTTCGGCCAGGGACTCGACACCCTCGAGCCGAGCGTCGCCGCGCTCGAGCGGTGGGGCGTGCCGTACGTGATCGACCCGGTCATCGAGCCGATCGGGTTCGGCTTCATGCGCTCGCTCGAGCGATACGCGGAGGCGCGCCGGCGCTACGCCGGCGCGCCCCTCTTCATGGGAATCGGCAACATCACCGAGCTCACCGCCGCCGACACGACCGGCGTGCACGCGCTGCTCGTCGCGATCTGTCAGGAGCTGGGCGTGCGTGCCGTGCTCACGACCGAGGTGATCCCCTGGGCACGCGGCGCGGTGCGCGAGATCGACGTGGCCAGACGCCTCATGCACCACGCGGTCACCCAGAAGACCCTCCCCAAGGGCGTGGACGACCGGCTCGTCACCCTCAAGGACCCGGCGATTCTCGTCTATACCGAAGCCGAGCTGCGAGAGCTGCAGCGCGCCGTCACCGACCCGAACTTCCGCATCTTCACGGACCGCGACACGATCACCGTGTTCAACAGCGAGACGTTCGTGCGCGGCACGGACATCCACGAGATCTTCGCGCAGCTCGACGTGGACGAGGCAACCCACGCGTTCTACCTCGGCCGGGAGCTCACGAAGGCCAAACTCGCCATCACGCTGGGGAAGACGTACCGCCAGGAAGGCGCGCTCCAGTGGGGCTACCTGACGCCTCCGGACGACCGTGGGCCCGAGCATGTGAAGCTGACGCAACGGTCCGCGCGCGTCCGCTCGCGCGCGGGGCGCGCCAAGGGGAGCCGATGAGCGCCGTGGCACCGCTGGTCGATGAGCTCGTGCCCGCCCCGGACCCGCTCGCGACGTGCGCGCGCTTCCAGGACATGCCCTTTCTTCTGTTCCTCGATAGCGCGACCGATCCGGATCACTTGGGGCGTTACTCGTTCCTCGCGGCCGACCCGGTGACCGCCGTGCGCTCGAAAGGCCAGCTCACGCAGCAGCTCGTAGACGGGCGCTGGACCCGCGTCGCCGCCGACCCGCTCGCGCACGTTCGAGCGCTCCTGGCGCCGCACGCCGCCGCACCGCTCGCGGCCATCCCCCCGTTCCAGGGCGGTGCGGCCGGCTACGTCGGCTACGACTGGGGCATGATGCTCGAGCGCATCCCCCGCACGCGCTACGACCACTCCGGCGTCCCCGACGTGCTGCTCGGCCTGTACGACTGGGTGATCGCGTGGGACCACGCGGCGGGGCGCGCCTGGGTGATCTCGACGGGGATTCCGGAGCGGGGCATGGCCCGAGAGCGCCGCGCAGCCCGCCGGCTCGCACTCGTGAAGGATCGGCTGGCCGAGCCGGGCGCTGAGGGGCTCCCTGCGCGACAACACGACGCAGTCGCTCCGGGAGCCTCCCCGCACCAGGCTCGAAGGTTGGCCGCTCCCTCGTATCCGATACCCGGTATCCCCGGCGTCCGCTCCAACTTCACGCGCGAGGGCTACCTCGACGCGGTCGCGCGGGTGATCGAGTACGTGTACGCCGGCGACATTTTCCAGGCAAACCTGTCGCAGCGGCTCGAGGCGCGACTCGTCGGCACGCCGCTCGACCTGTACGGCCGCCTGCGCCGCAGCAACCCGGCGCCGTTCGCCGCGTACCTCGACTTCGGCGACGTGGTGGTGGCGAGCTCCTCCCCCGAGCGCTTTCTCCGGGTGGAGCCCGACGGCCGGGTGGAGACGCGCCCGATCAAGGGCACACGGCCGCGCGGGCTCGGTCCCGAGCACGACGCGGCCCTCGCGCGGGCACTGGCCGAGAGCGAAAAAGACCGGGCGGAGAACGTGATGATCGTGGACCTGCTGCGGAACGACCTGTCGCGCGTGTGCCGGCCGGGAACGGTGCGGGTGCCCGAGCTGTTCGCGCTCGAGCACTACGCGACGGTTCACCATCTCGTCTCCACCGTGGTCGGCGAGCTCGCGCCGGAGCACGGCCCCGTGGACCTGTTGTACGCGGCGTTCCCAGGCGGCTCGATCACCGGTGCGCCAAAGGTCCGGGCCATGCAGATCATTGCGGAGCTCGAGCCGACGCAGCGTGCGGTGTACTGCGGTTCGATCGGCTATCTCTCCCGCACGGGCGCGTTGGACACGAGCATCGTGATCCGCACCTGTCTCGTGCTCGGGCGCGACGTGTACTTCCAAGTCGGCGGCGGTGTCGTGGCCGATTCGGACCCCGGGCAGGAGTACCGCGAGACGCTCGATAAGGCAGGCGGTCTCATCGCCGCCCTGGCACCATGATCCTGCTCATCGACAACTACGACTCGTTCGTCTACAACCTGGCCCGCTACGTGCGCGAGCTGGGAGAGCAAGCCGTTGTGCGACGCCACGACGCTACGTCGCTCGAGGACATCGAGGCGCTGCGACCTTCGCACATCATCCTCTCTCCTGGGCCTTGCACGCCGGGGGAGGCCGGGATTTCGACCGACGTCGTGCGGCACTTCGGCTCCACCACGCCAATCCTCGGTGTCTGCCTGGGCCATCAGTGCATCGGCGCCGCCTACGGGGCCGGGATCGTGCGCGCCGGGCGTCCCATGCACGGCAAGGCGTCTCGGATCCACCACGACGGACGCGGCGTGTTCGCGGACCTCCCCAATCCCTTCCCGGCGGCGCGGTACCATTCGCTCGTCATCACCCGGGCCGGCTTGCCTGCAGCACTGCGCATCACGGCCAGCGCGGAAGACGGCGAGATCATGGCGGTCGAGCATGTACGCCATCCCGTGATCGGGCTGCAATTCCATCCTGAGTCCGTGCTCACGGAGCACGGGTACGTGCTGCTCGATCGGTTTCTGCACGGCGCCGCGGCGCCGCGCGGCGCCCTTCCCGACCGGGCGGACGGCGCGCGGACCGCGGGCGCGGCCCCGGTCGGGGAGCTGGTCCCGTGATCATCGAGTCCATCGTCACGACGATGGATGCGCGCGGCGCGGTCAACTTCGCGCCCATGGGTGTGGAGTGGGGCGACGACGAGATCATCATCAAGCCGTTTCTCGAGACGACGACCTTCCGCAACCTCGAGGCGACGCGGGCGGCCGTCGTGAACCTCACCGATGACGTGATGGTGTTCGCGCAGGGCGCGATCTCGAACGTGCAGTTCCCGGCCATCCCCGCCGAGGTGGTGCGCGGCGTGGTGCTCGAGGCCGCGTGCTCCTGGCGCGAGGTGGAGGTGCGCTCCCTGGATGCGACACCGCCGCGCGCGCAGATCACGACGGGGGTCGTGCATCGCGGGGTGCGGCGCGAGTTCCTGGGGTTCAACCGCGCCCGCCACGCGGTGCTCGAGGCGGCGATTCTCGCCACGCGCACCCACCTGTTGCCTCCCGAGCAGATCCGCGACGAATTCGCCCGCCTCCAAGGGATCGTGGACAAGACCGCCGGCCCCCGCGAGCGCGAGGCGATGGCGCTCCTCACCGACCACGTACGCCGCGCGCCCCGCCCCGCGGAGTCCGCGGCGCGATGAGGGGCGCGCTGTTTGTCGAGGCGCCGGCGCGGCTGCATTTCGGCGTGCTCGACCTGCGAGGCGACCTGGGGCGCCGCTTCGGCGGGATCGGTGCGGCCGTCCCGGCGCCCTCACTGCTGCTCGAGGCTCGGCCTGCCGCCCGGCTCGAGGCCGAAGGACCGGACGCAGCCCGCGCGCTCGAGTTCGCGCGCCGTTTCGCCGCGCACCACGGGCTCGATCTCCGGCTCCGCTTCTGCGTGCATCGCTCCATCCCCGCGCACGCGGGGCTCGGCTCGGGCACCCAGCTCGCACTGGCCGTCGCGCGGGCCAGCGCCGAGCTGTCGGGTCTCGCGACCGAGGTCACGGCCCTGGCGCGCGTGGTGGAGCGCGGGCGCCGCTCCGGCGTCGGCACGTGGACGTTCGCCCACGGCGGGTTCGTGCTCGAGGGCGGACGCACCGGCGACGCCGCCCGGATCGCCCCGCTGCTTGCGCGGCTGCCCTTTCCCGAGGGGTGGCGCTGCGTCGTCGCGGTGCCCCAGGGCAAGCCGGGGCTCGCCGGCGACCAGGAGGCGGCGGCGTTCGCCCGGCTCCCGTCCCCGAGCGCGCGCGACGTGGAGCGCGTGGCGCATCTCGTGCTGATGCAGCTCCTGCCCGCGCTCGCCGAAGCGGACCTGGGGGGGTTCGGGGCCGCGCTCGAGGAAGTGCAGCGGATCACGGGAGGTTGGTTCGCGTCAGCTCAGGGCGGGGTGTTCGCGCCGGGCGAGACGGGGGAGCTGGTCGAGCGGCTGCGGGCATGGGGGGCGGTGGGCGTGGGCCAGAGCTCGTGGGGGCCGGCCGTGTACGGCATCGTGAGCGACCAGGCCGCGTCCCGGGCGCTGGCCGAGCGGGTCCGCGGCGTGCTGGGGCCCGGGGGCGCGGCCTATGAGGGGGGTTTCAGCACGGCGGGTGCCCGCGTGTGGCGCGCTGCGGACGCCGTTCCAAGCTGAAAAGCTGCCGTTTTCGGCCTGATTGACAGTCGCCCCAACGACTGATTGACAGTCGTGCGAACGCGGGATATAACCCTTATCCCGGGATATTAGGCGCTATCCCTAATAGCAGCAGTAATAGCAGCAGTCCCAGACGTGAGGTAGTTGGACGTTGGTTGTCGCCTGTGGGGAGCGTGGACCTCCGGAGGTGTGCGGGGTCCCGGCACTCCACCAGGCAAGAGTTTCGGGTCGGCCGTTTTTTCACACCCTCATCCTCAACATGAGGTCAGTTATGAACCGATTCAAGCTGTGGTCCGGTGGGCTCGCGACGAGTCTGATGGTGCTCGTCACGGTGTCCGCCGCAGCGCAAGGCGCGGGAGAATGGACGATGACGGGTCGGACGCCCGACCTGCAGCGTTATAGCCCCCTCACCCAGATCAACAAAGCGAATGTGAAGAGCCTCAAGGCCTCGTGGACGTTCTCCACGGGCGTTCTCAACGGCCATGAGGGGAACCCGCTGGTGATCAATAACGTGCTGTACGTGCACAGCGCGTTTCCGAACATCGTGTTCGCCCTCGATCTGACGAAGGAAGGCGCACCGATGATCTGGAAGCACGTCCCGAGTCAGCCGGCCGAAGCGAAGCCGATCGCGTGTTGCGATCTGGTGAACCGCGGCCTCGCCTACCATCCGAGCGGCAAGCTGTTCATCGAGCTGCTCCACGGCGATCTGCTGGCGCTGGACGCAAAGACGGGCAAGCAGCTGTGGCGCGTGCCGAACGCCGACTACAAGACGGGCTCGACCATGACGAACGCCCCCATCGTGATCAAGGACCTCGTGATCGCGGGCATCTCGGGCGGTGAGTTCGGCGTGCGCGGCCGCGTGACGGCGTACGACGTGAACAGTGGCAAGGAAGTGTGGCGCGGTTATTCGACGGGTCCGGACTCCGACGTGAAGATCGTGGGCGATGCCAACCCCAACTATCCGTCGATGCGCGGCAAGGACCTCGGCGTCAGCACGTGGCAGGGCGACGAGTGGCAGCACGGCGGCGGCACGACGTGGGGCTGGTACTCCTACGATCCGCAGCTGAATCTGTTCTACTACAGCTCGGGCAACCCGGGGACGTGGAACCCCGATCAGCGGCCCGGCGACAACAAGTGGTCGATGACAATCTTCGCCCGCAATCCGGACAACGGCGAAGTGAAGTGGGCGTACCAGATGACGCCGCATGACGAGTGGGACTATGATGGCGTCAACGAGAACGTCCTCGTCGATCTGACGATCGCTGGCAAGCCGGTGAAGGCGCTGGTGCACTTCGACCGCAACGGCTTCGGCTACACCGTCGACCGGACGAACGGCAAGGTGCTGGTCGCCAAGCCCTACGGGCCGGTCAACTGGGCGTCGAGCATCGATCTCACGACGGGCGTCCCGGTTCGCAATCCGACGTTCGGGACCACCTCGAAGAAGAACACCGA
>DATHGL010000243.1:0-3011 GCA_035317625.1 Gemmatimonadales bacterium
CGAAGTTCGTGCCGCGGACGCGGGAGTCGAAGCCCGCCAGGCTCGCGGCGGGCACGCTCGTGAAGTCGGCCCGGGCCGATTGGAGCAGAGCGAGGACCGTGTCGAGGACGATACTCCGTGCCTGCGGTGCCGGCCCCGGGACGGTGATGTCGATGGGGACGCTTTGATACTGCAGGATGATCGTGCCGAGCGCCATCGCCTTGAACAGCTTGGCGAGCGCGACGGTTCCTGCCTCGAGCCCCGCTTCCAATACCGGCGGAGCGTAGGCCAAGAGATCGTTCGCCGCCTTGACAGTCCGGTACGCGTCCGTCCAGGGCGCCAGCACCACAGCGTACCCTGTGTCGAAGTTCTGACCTGTGAGCAGTGACTGATAAGCGATGAGCGATCGGGTGGTTGTGCCCCACTCGTCGGTCATCAGTGACGGCGGAATCAGGAAGTCGCCCACGCCGCCCGCGTATTGGGCCTGCATGCCAACCGCCAGTGCCACGAGCCCATCCGGCGTGTTCAGGACCGTTTGCTCGGGTGGAGCGTTCGGATTCGCGAGCGTGAGGTCGCAGGCTGCGCTACCCAAAGCGACGGCGACCCAGAGGACCAGGCACGTCCGACGAACGTTACGGTGCGTCATGTCGGCCCCCTTTCAAAAGGTGAAGTTCAGACTCACGAGGTAGGTGCGCGGGATCGGTGTTTGGGCGAAGTCCACGCCCCGTGACACGGTGCTCGCCGAAAACAGATTCACCTCGGGGTCGAGCCCGCGGTAACTGGTCCACGTGTGAAGGTTCCGCGCCGCGACCTTCACGTCCATTGCCTCGGCGCCGAAATGTTTCACGAACGCGTGATCGAAGTGGAGTGACAGCGCGATCTCCCGCAGTTTCACAAAGGTTCCGTCTTCGATGTACTCTTCGTAGATGAGACTGCGGCCCGCCGGGTTCAGGCTGTAGGTTCGCGGAATCGTGTCACCCGTGATCTCTCGTTCGACCGCCTTGTCCACGCCGAACAGTTCCGCGATGCGCCGCGTGAAATTCGCGACCTTGTTTCCGAAACGGCCGTCGAGAAGGAAGCTCAGTTGCGCGCGGCGCCCGAGCTCGAGCGTGTTTCCAACGGAGACGAGGAGCTTGGGGTTCGGGTCTCCGATGACCTTCCGGCCCGCGCCGCGCACCGGCAGGTTCAAGATGTAGGGCGTGCCCTGCATCGTGACGGTGACAGGCGCGTACATGATGCTGCCGTCGGCGTTGCGGGCGTAGTATCCTCCCAAGAAGACACCCACGGGCTGGCCCGGGATCACGGCGTTCAAGTAGTCGAACAGCAACGTGTCTGTGGCGGTGACGAGATTCTCCACGCGGTTCCGGCTGTGCCCCAACGACACGCGCGTGCGCCAGCCGAACCGCGCATTGTCCATGTTCACCGTCGTCAGCGTCGCCTCCCACCCCCGGTTCGTGAGTACGCCGACGTTCTGGAACTGCTGCAACTGACCCGTGCTGGGTGGCAACGGCACCGACAAGACGAGATCCGAGGTTCGTTGGTGGTAGTAGGTCAGCTCGGCAAGCACGCGATCGCCGAACAGCCCGATGTCCGCGCCCCCTTCTGTCTCGCGCTGCCGCTCCGGCCGGAGGCCGGGATTCCCGGCCAGCGTGCTCGCCAGCAGCCCCGCCTTCCCGCTGAAGGGCACGTTGAGGTAGTTGTCGAATTGCGCGTACTGGTTGGGTGGCTGCCCACCGGTCTCGCCGTATGCGAGCCGTAGCCGCAGGGTGCTGAAGCGGCGGCCCAGCCCCCCGTTCCGGAAGAACGGCTCTTCGTTCAGGAGCCACGACACGCTGGCCCGCGGGTACGTCTGCCAGCGTTGGTCCGGCCCGAAGGCCGACGCCGCCTCCACGTTGAGCCCGCCGGTGAGAAACAGTCGGTCGGCGAGAGCCACGCGCTCCTCGGCGAAACCTCCAACGGTGCGCAGCTCGGCAATCGTCTGTGCGGCCGTGGGCGTCGCCCCGTTCAGATCCGTCTGCCCGACCGCCAGATTACTCACCCCCGCGGCCAACACGTCCGTGTGGGTCGACGTGTACCGATACCCGAGCGTGGATGTTAGACCGACCGTCGAGGAAAGCCGGGCAGCGTGGGACGCCGTGAAATCCACGTTGACGTTCCGCTGCGTCTTGATCGGGTTGGAGATGCTGCCGCTGAAGCCCGCGCTGATCGAGAACGGGGGCTGGAGATACTTGTCCGCCTGGCGATAGTCGTCGATGCCCATCACGTACCTGACCGTGAGGCTCGGGAACGGCTGGAACGTCGCTTGTGCGCTTCCGATAAAGCGCGTCACGTCCTGCGGGGCGTCAAACGTGTGCAGCACGGTGAGCGCGTTCGGTCCGAGCACCGGATTATAGGGGTAGCGGCCGATGTTGGGATCGTAAAACGGCTTCACGCTGGTGGGCGTGAAGATGAGATTCGTCAGCACGCCTTGCGTCTGCTCGCCCTCTGGAATGAAGTTGTTGTGCGTTTGAACGAAATTGCCGGCGAGGCGAATCTCGAGGTTGGGCCTCAGCTGCTGGGAAACCGTGGCACTGACGCTGGTGTGATGACGGCCGTGCGCCTGCACGATGCCCTGCTCGGCATCGCGGGCTCCAGACAGATAATAGGTCGTTCCCCCGCTGCCGCCCGACACCGATATATGGCTCACCGTGGAGACGCCGGTGCGCCACACAGAGTCCTGGATGTCGAAGCGTTGCACCGGCGCGCCGAGCGAAGACGCGCCGCCGTACACGACGTCCGTCCATCCCGCCGTCGGGGCCATGTTGAAGGCGAACCTCCTCGGCGATTCGCTCACGCCGACCTCGGTGCTCACGGTCACGCGCGCCGGTCCCTGGCTCCCTCGCTTGGTGAAGACCTGGATCACGCCGCTGTTCGCGCGCGAGCCGTACAGCGCCGCAGCCGCGGCGCCCTTCAAGACCTCGACGCGCTCGACGTCTTCCGGCGAGAGGTCCGACAGACGGTTCGACAGCGCCGCGTTGCCCCGCCCGGCGTTC
>DATHGL010000244.1:0-2595 GCA_035317625.1 Gemmatimonadales bacterium
ATCTCGAACGCCACGGCGCCGCCGGCGGCGGTCGGGGCGAGGGTGCCGTCGTCATTCGACTCGAACAGCGAGACCCCGCGCGCCCAGTAGGTGTGGAACTGGCGCGAGCGCCCGTTGAGCACCAGGGTCGTGTTGGCCGGGCCGTCCGAGGCCGTGAGCCCCCAGATCTGGCTCGAGTAGCCGGTCCACGCCATCGGGTTGGCGGCCGCATACGCGCGGTGCGCGTACGTGGCGCGGCGCGAGTTCTCGAAGTAGTCGATGCCGCGGCCACGCATGAACGCGTCCTGGATCCCGCGGAAGTCGATCCACACGTGCGAGTACTCGTGGCCGAACAGCGGCCCGAACTGCACGTAGGTCTGCCCGCGGAAGGTCCCCCACTGGTAGCCGCTCACCCACCTGTTCCAGGCGGTGGAATCGAGTGCGTGGGTGGGCGAGCCGAGGGCGAGGGCGTACAGAATCATCGCCTCGTTGTAGCCGATCCAATCGGCGGGGATGAACCCGCCTTCCGGATGCCAGCCCATGCTGACGGCGGGCTGCCGCGCCTGCGCCCAGTTCCAGTCCACGCGGAAGTAAATGGAATCGGCGAGCGCGCGGATCTCGGCTTCGACCGGATCGGGGCCGTCGTAGTACGACTGGGCCAACAGGATCCCCGCGAGCAGCAGGGAGGTGTCGATGGTGGAGAGCTCCACGTTTTGGAAGCGGAGCCCGCTGCTCATGTCCAGGAAGTGATAGAAGAACCCGTGGTAGCCGGTCGAGCCCGAGATTGTGGAGTCCTGGGGGGCGGTCCAGAAGAACCGCAGCGTCGTGATGGTCCGCTGGGCCGCCTGGGCGCGTGTGATGTAGCCGCGCTCCACGCCGATCGGGTACGCCGTGAGGGCGAAGCCCACGGCCGCGATGCTCGAGAACGACTGGGACGGCGCGCGGTCCGGCGTCAGCCCGTTCTGGGTGTTCGTGAGATCCCAGAAGTAATGGAAGGTGCGCTCCTCGAGGGTGTCGAGGAACGCGGCGGCGCGGGCCGAGTCTGGGGGCGGTGGGGGCGGGCCGCCGTCCGAGTTCGGGGCGCACGCGCCCAGCGGCAGGGCCAGGAGCAACGCCGTCCGCAGCGGCATCATCGCTTCTGGTCCGGGACGAACCCGATCTTGTCGAGGGCGGTGCCGATCTCCGGATTCGCCATGAACAGATTCCAGATGAGCCCGGTGCGGTAATTCTCGATCATCACCACGATCGGCGCCTGGTTGAGGCCCATGAAGATCGGCGAGACCCAGTTCTCGTCGAAGTTGATGGCGTCGCGAAAGCCGTATTCGCCCCACAGCTGGCGGCCGAGATCGCGGTAGAAGTGCTTCAGGGCCGCCAGGGACGCGTCCGGCGTGTACGGGAAGGAGGCCAGGGCGCCGGTCGGGGTAAGGGTACCGGTGTCGACATGCGGCGCCGGCTCATGCGCCTCGTAGCCCCAGGGTCCGTCGCTCGCCGTCAATCCCCAGGCCGCCGCGCCATAGCCTCGGTGCTTGCGTGGGTTGTCGATGCAGTAGGCCCGGTTGATCTGCGCGATGCGGCGGTTGTTGTCGAAATAGTTGGTGTAGCGATCTCGCTTGCCGCGCGGATCGAAGCCGAGGAACGAGTAGTGGGTGAAGAAGAGCGGTCCCCCGGTGGCCACGCCGACCGGCAGCTCGATGCCGTAATAGCGGTGCCCGTTCACGTAGTGATCGCCGTGGCTCGTTTGGCCCCAGCCCCGGCGATACTCCACCGCACGCTGCGACTGGCTCGCCCAGCCGCTGTAGTACATCTCTCCCGGCACGCCGTGCGTGGGAGAGGCGACGGCCAGGAGATACGCGATCATCGTCTCGTTCCACCCGATGAGCGGGTGCTCGAGATTCCAGGCGTAGTCCGGCGACCAGTGCCAGATCAGGAAAGCGCCGTCAGGAGTCTTGCGGTGCCAGCTCCATTCGATGCCTTCCCACAGCGCCGTGATGCGGTCGTACAGCGCGCGGTCGGCCTTGAAGTACCGGCGCGCGGCCAGCAGCCCTTGAGCGAGGAAGGCGGTCTCGACCAGGTCGCCGCCGTCATCGTAGCGGCCGAACAGGGGAATCACGCGGCCGGTGCGCCCGCTCATGAAGTGGGGCCAGACGCCGTGAAACCGGTCTGCCTTCTCGAGGAAATCGACGATCTGTCGCATGCGCGCCGTGCCCTGCGCGCGGGTGATGAAGCCGCGCTCCGTGCCCACCACGAGTGCCATGATGCCGAAGCCGGAAGCGCCGGTGGCCACGAGATCGGGGTCGCCGGGCCGGCTCTCGAGTGCCAGCCCCGCGTTCGGATGCGCGCCGTCCCAGTAGTAGCGGAACGACGCCTCTTGAACCATGGTCAACAGCTCATCGTCGGTCATCGGTCGCGTCGCCGCGCTGACAGGCTCCGACGGCGGCGACGCGTTGTCGTTCGAGTCGAGCGCGCGGACGCGATACGTGGCGCGACGCGGGCGTGCGCCCAGGTAGTCCACGTACCGGCTGAACCAGGACGACTGCACGTCGATGGTCTCGAAGCGCTTGCCGTCGGTCGACCGCTCGATCCGATAACCGCGGAGATCGGGGGCCTGGACCGGCT
>DATHGL010000245.1:0-15652 GCA_035317625.1 Gemmatimonadales bacterium
CCTCGGACGCGAGGATCGTCGCAAGCCGCAACAGAAAGCCGCCGACGAGCACCAGCTTGGCGGCACCGGCCAGCGGCCGCCGCTGCGCGTGCATCCGGAGCGGGGCCAGGATCCCGAATCCGACCACGCCGACGAGCAGCACCAACCCCCAGAAGCTCACCCACACCCGATTGACCGAGCCGAGCGACACGATGAAGGCTATGAGCACCAGGAGCTCGACCACCAGCGCCTTGGTGTCGAACGACGACAGCCACGCGAGCGTGCGCTCCGTGGCGCCGCGCGCCGGCGCGAGCAGGATGAGTGCGGCGGCCCCGGTCGAAGCGCCCGACGCGACGAACAACGCCCCCAGCCAGGGGCTGTCCGCCCAGATCGGCCGGTTCGTGACCGACAAAAGGATCCCCGTGTAGCCCGCGATGAAGAGCCCGAGCAGGCCGCCGATGCCCGAGACGACCTTGGCGACCCCACCGCGCACGACGCCGCCAACGGCACGGAGGGCCGCCATCTGGAGGCGCCCCTCCTCGGCTCTCGCTCCGAGGGCCGAGAGCACGGCGAACAGTCCGAACAGGAGGATGGCCCACGCTCCGAAGGAGATGGGCGACCACCCCTTGAACATGATGGCCGGGAGGTTCTCGGACTGGAACAGCATGTGCCAGAAGCGCAGCGGCCGACCGAGGTCGATCGTGAGGAAAAGGCCTGAGAGGATCGCGCCGACCGCCGCGATGTCGTAGCCCGTGCGTACGACGGGGCGGTCCTCGGGCCGGCCGAACCAGTCCAGCGCGGCGGCGAGGAAGTACGCGCCGCCGGCAAGCCCGCCCACGAAGAAATACGGGATGATGAACCAGGTCCAATGGGGCGCGCCGCTAAAGAAGGTGTCAGACATTTCCCGGGCCTCCCCCTTCGCGGCTCTGCTCATCCATGCGCCGCTTCCGCAGGCCGACGAGCGCCAGCACGCCCAACACGGCGGCGCTCGCCACGGACAAGGTGGAGCTCCTGGCAAGGTTCCGCGACGGTAGCTGCGGGTGCCGCGGCAGCCCGTACACCTCGGGTTCGTCGACGAGCAGGTAGAACGAATTGAGTCCGCCGAGCGCCCCGTCGGGATCGGCGCCGTACAGGTCGGCCTTGACGCCCTGCGCTTTGAGCTGGTCGACGCGCTTGTGCGCCCGGGTGCGCAGCTCGGCGATCGAGCCGAACTGGATCGAGTCGGTGGGACACGCTTTCGAGCACGCCGGCTCGAGCCCCACCTTGAGTCGGTCGTAGCAGAGCGTGCACTTCTGCGCCGTGCCCGACACGGGATTCACGTCGATGACGCCGAACGGGCACGCGGCGATGCACGCCCGGCACCCGTTGCAGACGTCGGATTGGATCACGACCGTGTCGAACTCGGTGCGGATGATAGCGCCGGTGGGGCACACTTCGAGGCATCCCGCCTGGACGCAGTGCTTGCACACGTCGCTCATCATCAGCCAGCGGCCGTCGTACGGACCCTTGAACTGCTCGATGAAGCGGACGTGCCGCCAGTGGATGCCGTCCAGCTTGCGGGTGTTGTCGTAGCTGTCGCCGCTCAGCTCTCCGACCCCGCCGTTCTCGGCCGGGAGCTGGTTCCATTCCTTGCACGCGACCTCGCACGCCTTACAGCCGATGCACACCGTGGTGTCGGTGAAGAATCCCATGGGCTCAGGCATTTTCACGCCTTCTCCACGTTGCAGACGAACGCCTTGCCTTCGTGGATCGATACGTTGGGATCCCCGACCCACGACGTGAGGTCGTTGACGACGTCGCCGGTGCTCAAGCCCATCCAGCCCCAGTGCCAGGGCATCCCGACGTGGTGAATGCGCTTGCCGGCGATATGCATCACGCCGATGCGATCGGTGACCAGCGCTTTCGCGCGGACGCGCCCGCGCGGGCTCGACACCACGACCCAGTCGAGGTTCTTGATCCCCTTCTCCTTGGCCAAGTCCTTCCCGAGCTCGATGAACAGCTCGGGCTGGAGCTCGGCGAGCCACGGCAGCCAGCGGCTCATCGCGCCCGCCAAGTAGTGCTCGGTGAGCCGATACGTGCTGATCACGTACGGGAACTTCGGGTCGCCTACCGCCGCGAGCTTGTTGTACGGCTTGCCCGGCGCCCACACCTTGTGCACCGGGCTGGTCTGCTGCTTGTACAGCGGGTTCTGGATCGGCGACTCGTGCGGCTCGTAGTGGGTCGGCAGCGGCCCGTCCACGAGGCCCGCGGGCACGAACAGCCAGCCCCGGCCGTCGGCCCGCATGATAAACGGCTGCGTACCCGACAGGGCGTCGAGCGCGATGCCGTCCGGCTTGGGCTGCGCGTCGGGGGCCTTGGTCGCGCCGAAGTCGGGCACGTCGTAGCCCACCCACTTGCCGTGGGGCACCGGCTTGCCGGTCTTCGGGTCGGGTGGGTTGACGAAGCTCGCGTCCCACCACACCCAGCGCTTGCGCTCGCTCCAGGGGTTGCCTTTCAGGTCGGCCGACGCGCGGTTGTACATGACGCGGCGGTTGGCGGGCCACGCCCAGCCCCACTTCAAATGCGCGCCCGGCACGCCCGGCGGGTCGGGCTCGCGCCGCGCCGTCATGTTCTGGTCCGGCGCGGGGTAGCAGCCACTGTAAATCCACGAGGCACATGTGGTCGAGCCGTCGTCCTTCAGCTCGGCGAAGCCCTTCAAGTGCTGCTTCGGATCGGCCGTCTGGTAGCCGTTGATCTCGCGCAGGATCTTGAGCGCGTCGGGCTCTCCCGGGTAGAGGGGCTTCACGCCCGGCTCCGGGTCGAACTCCCAGGTGACGCTGTTCCACCCCTGGTCGCGTTGCAGCTTGCTGCCGGCGTACGCCTTCTTGAGACGCTTCGCCAGGTTGTGGTAGAACCAGGTGTCGGTGCGGCAGTCGCCCGGCGCGTCGGATGCCTTCGAGTGCCACTGCAGCATGCGTTGCGTGTTGGTGAAGCTGCCGTCGTACTCGGCGATCTGGGTCGAAGGGAAGAAGAAGATCTCGGTCTTGATGTCCGCGATCTTCACCTCGCCGTTTTTCACCTCGGGGGCGAGATACCAGTGGGTGGCCGTCTCGGTGAGCCAGTTGTCTTTCACCACCAGCCAGTCGAGCTGCCGCAGCGCCTGCCGGGTCGCCCCGCCGTTGAGCGAGGTGGCGGGGTTTTGGCCGACGCAACACATCCCCTTGACCCTGCCGTCGGCCATGGCCGCGAAGGTCGCGATGTGCGAGTGGTCGCCCAGGATTTTCGGATGCCAGTCGTAGCCGAAATCGTTCTCCGCGGTCGCGGCGGCGCCGTACATCGACTTGAAGTACGAAACGAGGAACTTGGGGAGGTGGCCGTAATAGCTCGTGGGGCTGGTCTCGGCCGCCATGTAATCCCGCAGCGTCTCATGCGGCCGCAGCGCCGACGGGGCATTCATGTAGCCGTGGATGCTGTGGTACAGGGTCGGCACGTCGGTCGAGCCCTGGATCGCCGCATGACCGCGCAGGGCCATCACGCCGGCGCCGGGCCGCCCGATGTTGCCGAGCAGCAGCTGCAGCAGCGCGCAGCAGCTGATCATCTGCACGCCGTAAGTGTGCTGCGTCCAGGCCACCGCGTAGGCGAACGCGCTGGTGCGGTCGCGGCCCGAGTTCTCGAGCAGCATCTCGGCGACCTTGATGAATTTCTCCTTGGGCGAGCCGCACACCTGCTCCACCATCTCGGGCGTGTAACGTGCGAAGTGCCGCTTCAGGATTTGGAACACGCAGTGCGGGTTCTGGAGCGTCGGATCCCGTTCGGCGGGCCCAGGCTTGAGCGACCGCACCAGGTCGTCGAACGGCGGGCCGGCGCGCTTGGCGATCAGCTCCTTCGTGGCCGCTCCTGGCGCGACGCGGGCAAGCTCACCGGGTGTTACCGCGCCGATCGCACTCGGTGGGGGCTTGGGGCCGCGCTTATAGGCCCAGGTCGCGTTGTCGTACCGACCCTCGAGCCCGTTGTACGGCCAGAACGCCGGCTCGGTGAACTTCACCATGCCCGAAAAGACGCCGTCCAGATCCTCAGTGTCCTTGAAGTCGTCGTTGATGATCGTGGCGGCGTTGGTGTAGTTGACCGCGAACTCCTTGAAGAAGGAGTCCGAGTTCCACCGCTTGCTGTTGATGACGTAGTTGATCAGGCCGCCGAGAAAGGCGATGTCCGAGCCCGCGCGGATCGGGACGTGGAGGTCCGCCACGGCGCTGGTGCGGGTGAAGCGGGGATCGACGTGGACCAGCTTGGCGCCGTTGAGCTTGGCCTTCATGGGCCAGCGGAACGCCACCGGATGGCACTCCGCCATGTTCGAGCCCATGATCACGAAGCAGTCGGTGTGCTCGAGATTGCGCGGATACAGGGTCGCCGCGCCGCGACCGAACCGTGTCCCCAGACCGGGGACGCTAGAGCTGTGTCATATCCTGGCCTGATTCTCGATGGCGACGACCCCGAGCCCGCGCCAGAACTTCTGACACACGTGGTTGAACTCGTTGTCGAGCGTCGCGCCGCCGAGCGCGAAGATCGCGGGCGTCATGTTCACGAGCTTCCCGTTCGGAAGCTTTTCGATGAACGTCTCGTCCCGCGTCTTTTTGGTCAGCTCGGCCACGCGGTCCATGGCCCACTCGAGCTCCACGACCTCCCAGTCGTTGGCGCCCGGCTTGCGGTGCAGGACCTTGGTGGCCCGGTTCGGGTTCATGTGGAGCTGGTAGATCGCCGCGCCCTTGGGGCAGAGGGTGCCCTCGTTGTGCGGGCTGCGCGGGTCGCCTTCGATGTTGACGATCTTGCCGTTGACGGTGTGGATCAGGGTCGCGCATCCGACCGAGCAGAACGGGCAAATGCTCGGCGTCGTCTTGGCGTCCTTGATCCGTAGCTCCTGCGCCCGCGCCGTGGCCGGCGCGAGCGTCACGCCCAGCCCGACGAGCCCGCCGATCGCGGTGCCCGCTCCAGCACTGGCCGTAAGCCGCAGGAAATCACGACGACTGACCTGCATGGAATCCTCCCCGCTTGATGAGTGGGGTTGGGCTGGATCCGATTGCCCGATGATATAAGGACCGGTTTCTGACCGCGCAACCCCCGGTCCCAAAGCCTTAATCGTGCCGCGTGTGTGGGTCTGGCGGCGGGCGCGCGGGTGCTCTAGAGTCTGTCGATGCTCGAGCTCCCAGAGCTCACCCCCGACCACTTCGAGATCCTGGTGATGCGTGAGCTGCGCAAAGTCGGGCTCGAAGTTTCCGAGCTACGCGTCCATCGGCGCACGACGTTGGACCAGCCCGAGCGGGGCTATCTCCTTGAACTCAAAGGCGTAGTGAGCGGCAGCGGATGGCGACGCCGCGTCCTCATCGCCTGCCGGCGACAACAGCGACCCATCGGGCCCGCCGAGGTGGAGTCGCTGACGGAGCACGTCAAGGACGCGGAGGCCGAGGTGGGACTGCTCTTCGGCGCGGCCGACTTCGACCCGGATGCCCTGACGACTGCCCAGGACAGCCCCCTGGCCCTCCTCCGGGTCACGGACGGCCGAACGGCCTTCGACACGAGCGGCTGGGGCACACCTGGCCACTACCCCGCCTGGCTGCCCGCGTACTGCGCACAGTCGATCGCGCGCGACCCGCTCGGTCAGCTGCGCTACCAGCTGCTCGAACGTGGGCAGGCGGGAGTGATCGTCGATCAGCTCCGCATCGCTACTAAGGAAAGGCGCGAAGCATGACCGAGCAGCGACCGCAGAAGGATGCGATGGACATCCTCCAGGCCTTCGTGGACGACTACAATGCGCGCGCACGGCCCACGATCCCGCTCGGCTCCGCGGGCGAAGCGGGCGGCGCGCAGCTGCGACTGAAGTACAGTCCCGCCGAGGGTCAGGTCTCGATCTTCCACATGGTCGCCGTCAACCGCAACGGTCGCGCCGCCATCCTCGTGCAGCGGTTCGATGGACCGACGGCCGACACCGCCGTGCAGGCAGGCCTGTGGGCCTCGAAGCAGCTCGGGCGCCGGTAGTCTCGATTCACGAGCTCGGCACCCTGGGTGGCGCCGTGAGTCAGGCCAAGGCGGTGAACCGGGTGGGCCAGGTCGTGGGCACGAGCCGGGACGCCTTGGGCCGGACCCGAGCGTTCCTCTGGCAGGAGGATCTGGGAATCGTCGACCTGAAACCCCTCACGGGTGTGAACACGTCGGCCAACGACATCAACGAGCACGGCGAAATCACGGGCGGAGGCGACACCGGGTTCGGCGCCTTTCACGCGTACCTCTTGTCCGAGGGCACGAGCTTCGATCTCGGCACGCTGGGGGGGAACGAGAGCGAGGCACTCGCCGTGAATCGGCGGGGACAGGTGGCGGGGCACAGTCGGGTCGGGGGAGCGGGGGCAGTCGTGAAGCATGCCTTCCTGATCCCTGAGCCTGGGGGGATGATTGACGTGGGCGGCCTGGGCGGGGCGACGAGCATCGCGCACGACGTGAACGACGCCGGCGCCGTCGCGGGCCTGGCAGCGACGACGACCGGCCAGCCGCACGCATTTCTGTGGACGGCGGCCGACGGCATGCGCGATCTCGGAGCGCTCGGCGCGGCCCCCAGCATGGCGCTCGGCATCAACAATCGCGTCGAGGTCGTGGGCGGCAGCGGTCACGCGTTCTTGTGGACGGAACGGGCCGGCATGGTCGACCTGGGAACCCTGGGCGGGCGGACCAGCTGTGCCAACGACGTCAACGATCTCGGCTGCATCGTGGGAGTGAGCCAGACCAGCGGGACCGACACCCGAGGTCTCCCGGTCACCCACGCGTTTCTGCGTACGCCCGACGGGCGCATGCTGGACCTGGGCACGCTCGGCGGCGAGCATAGCTCTGCCGCGGCCATCTCCGAAGACGATCGCGGCGTGGTTCGGATCGCGGGGCACAGCCACGACGCCGCCGCGGCGGTTCGAGCCGTCCTCTGGACAGTGCGTCTGGAATAGCGCAGCATAGGGACAAAGGAGTGATCTATGCCGTGGACCCAGGTGTACGATCCGCTGCACAATTGGATCCTCTCCACTCTCGTAGCCGCGCTCCCGATTCTGGTGCTGTTCGGGTTGCTGGCGGGGTTGAGAGTGAAGCCGCACTGGTGCGCCATCGCCGGTGCCGGGACGGCGGTCCTCGTCGCTGTCACGATCTTCGGAATGCCCTTGCGGCTCGCGGGCATGAGCTTCGTGTACGGCGTCGGGTTCGGCGTGCTGAAGATCGCGTGGATCGTTCTGGCGGCGGTTTATCTCTACGACATCTCTGTGTTCACCGGTCAGTTCGAGATCATGAAGGAGTCGGTGGCGGGGATCACGGCCGACCGCCGCCTGCAGCTGCTGCTCGTGGCGTTCTGCTTCGGTGCCTTCATCGAGGGAGCGGCAGGATTTGGGGCGCCGGTGGCGATTGCGGGTGCCTTCATGATCGGCCTCGGGTTCAAGCCGTTCCATGCGGCGGCCCTCAATCTGATCGCCAACACGTCGCCCGTGGCCTGGGGCGCGATCGGGACGCCGGTGCACACGCTCGCGGCGGTCTCGGGTCTGCCTGAGTCCGACTTGAGCGCGATGATCGGTCGGATCCTGCCCATCACGGGGATCATCGTGCCCTTCTGGCTGGTGCGCGCCATGGTCGGCTGGGGCGAGACCATCGAAGTGCTCCCCGCCATTTTGGTCGTGGGGACTTCCTTCAGCTTGACGCAGTACTTCTGGTCCAACCACGTCGACTCGAACCTCGTCGACATCGCCGGTGGTGTCATCTCGCTCATCGCGACGGTGGCCTTCCTCCGGTTCTGGCGCCCGAAGCGCGTCTGGCGCTTCGCCGACGAGCAGGCGGCGGGCGGCAATCCGGCGACGGCTCACAGGCATTCCGCCGGTCAGACCGTCAAGGCGTGGATGCCGTTCGCGATCCTGTCGCTGACCGTGCTCGTGTGGGGCCTGCCGGCGGTCAAGGGCGCGATCAACCGCGCGACCACCCCCGTCTGGGATGTCCCGGTGCTGCACAACGCGGTGACGCGCGCCGCGCCTGTCGTGACCAAGCTGACACCCGAGGCGGCACGGTTCGACTTCAACTGGCTCTCGGCGACGGGCACGGGGTGTTTCGTCGCGGCCATCCTGGCCGGTCTGGTCCTCGGCCTGGGCCCGGCGCAGCTCGCGAAGATCTTCTGGCACACGCTCAAGCGCATGAAGCTGGCGGTCGTCGCGATCTCGTTCATGCTGGGTCTGGGGTTCACCACGCGCTACTCCGGGCTCGATGCGGTGCTCGGACTGGCGTTCACGCGGAGCGGATGGTTCTACCCGTTCTTCGGCACGTTCCTGGGATGGCTGGGCGTGGCTCTGACGGGCAGCGACACGTCGTCCAACGCGCTGTTCGGCAGCCTGCAGCGGATCACGTCACAACAGCTCGGACTCGATCCGGTCCTGATGTGCGCGGCCAACTCGGCGGGCGGCGTGATGGGCAAGATGGTGGACGCGCAGTCCATCACCGTCGCCACGTCGGCTACGAATCAGGTGGGGAACGAAGGCACCATTTTCCGCCACGTGTTCTGGCATTCGATAGCGCTGGGCGCGATCGTGGGACTGATCGTCTTGATGTATGCCTATGTATTCCCGGGCGCCGTGCCGCACGGCCTGACGATCGTGAAGTGAGCGCCACGGGCGCCACCGTGGTGAGTGCGTGGCGACGGCGCGGCGCTGGCGCGCCGCGCCCGTGGGCGCTACCATAGCTGCGGTCTTCACGCACACACCCACAGCCTCGACAGGGGGAGCAATGACGGCGCCCAGTCTCTCCACCAAGGAACTTCGCCGGGTCGTCATCGCCGCAGCAGTCGGGAACGTCATCGAGTGGTACGATTTCTACATCTTCGGCAGCCTGGCGGCGATCCTGTCCGTCCAGTTCTTCTCGAAGACCGATCCGGTCGCTGCGTTCCTCTCGACCGTCGCGATCTTCTCCGTCGGCTTCCTGATCCGGCCGCTCGGGGCGTTCGTGTTCGGCCGGGTCGGCGACCTCGTGGGCCGCAAGTACACCTTCCTGATCACGCTGAGCGGCATGGGCATTTCGACGGCGCTGATCGGCGTCGTCCCGAGTTACGCCACGATCGGTGTCGCGGCTGCCTTCATTCTTTTCTTCCTGCGACTCATCCAGGGCCTCTGCCTCGGCGGCGAGTACGGCGGCGCGATCACGTACGTCGCCGAGCACGTCCCCGACGAGAAACGGGGCTACTACACCGGCTGGCTCCAGACGTCGCCCACACTCGGGATCGTAGTCTCCCTGGCGGTGATCATCGGGACGCGGGAGTCCCTGGGCCCCGACGCGTGGAATGCGTGGGGCTGGCGGCTTCCCTTCCTGCTCTCCCTCCTCATGGTTGCGATCGCCATCTACATCCGCCTCAAGCTCCAGGAAACGCCCATCTTCCAGGCCCTCAAAGCGAAGGGGCTGACGGCGACCAATCCCTGGCGCGAAGCCTTCCTCAGCCAGAACCTGAAGTATGTCGTGATCGCCAGCATCGTCGTGCTCGGTGAGGGCGTCGTGTGGTACTCAGGCCAGTTCTGGGCCCTCTACTTCCTCCAGCAGATCCGGAAGCCGGACGTTCTGACCCCGGCCATCATCACGGGCATTGCGCTTCTCATCGCGACGCCGACGCTCATCCTGTTCGGGTGGCTCTCGGACAAGATCGGCCGGAAGCCGATCATCTTGGCGGGGTTCGCACTCGCATCCCTGACCTATTACCCGCTGTACACGACGCTCGGCAAGGCGGCGGATCCCGCCAACACCAACTACCCGCTGGCGATCTTGATCGTCGCGATCATGGTTTCCTACGTGGGCATGGTGTACGGCCCGATCGGGGCGTTCCTCGCCGAGTACTTCCCGGCCCGCATCCGCTACACGTCGGTGTCGGTACCGTATCACATCGGGAACGGCTGGGGCGGAGGGTTGGTGCCGATCATCACGACCACGGCGTACCTCAACACGCACAGCCTGGGCAACGCGCTGCTCTATCCCATCATCGTGCCGGCCGTGGCGTTCGTGCTCAGCCTGTTCCTGATGCCGGAGACGCGCAAGATCAGCATGTGGAAGCCGGAGGAGGTCGGGGCCGCTCGGGCGTGACCTGCTTCCTGCTCGATCATCCCCGCGCCCATCATTAGCGGCGGTGTGCGTACTTGAGCGCCGCCTCGGTGCGGTTCTTCACGCCGAGCTTCGAGAAGAGATGCTGCACGTGGAACTTCACCGTATTGTCGGACAGGCCGAGCCGCTCGGCGATCTGCGGGTTGGTGAGCCCGCCGGCGACCAGCGCCCAGACCTCGCGCTCGCGCGGCGTGAGGTCGCCCGGCGCTGCCGCCCGGCCCTCGATCCAGCGGCGCGCGGCCTGCGGGAATACGAGCTGGCCCGCGTGCACCTGCCGGATTGCGGTCAGCGTCTGTTGGGGTGATTCGGTCTTCAACGCGAGGCCCTCGGCGCCGGCATCGAGCGCCGAGCGGAGCGACTCGCCGTCATTGTACGCGGTGAGTACGAGCACCTTGGGCGGGGCGGGGCGGCCGCGCAGCGCGGCGATCACTTCCGTGCCCTTGATGCTCGTGAGCTCGAGGTCCAGCACGACGACGTCCGGTTTGTGCTGCTCGACCAGTTTCACGACCTCGGTGCCGTCGGTGGTCCAGGCGGCGACCGTGATGTCGGACTCGCCGTCGAGCAGCGCGCGCAGGCCCTCGATCACGATCGCGTGGTCGTCGGCGAGCACCACCCGGATCACGGTATGCCGGTCATTCGGCCGGGAGCGTGACGGTGAGCGAGGTCCCCCGGCCGGGCGCGCTCTCGAGCGCGAAGGTGCCGCCCAACATCGCCACGCGATCCTGGATCCCGCGCAACCCGAAGTGCCCGCCCTCGACGCCGACGTCCTCCTCGCTCGCCAGCACGCGTTGCGGGTCAAAGCCGCGGCCGTCATCCGACACGGTGAGCGCGATCGCGGCACCGCGCCGCTCGACGCTCACGTGTTGGCGTGTCGCGCCCGAGTGCCGGTGCCCGTTCGCCAGCCCCTCCTGCAGGATCCGGTAGACCGCGATCTTCGTGGGCAACGCGCAGTCGCCCAGCTCGTCAGGGAGCTCGAATTCCACCGCCTGGTTGGTCAGCGTCTCGTGCTGGACGGCGAGGCCCTCGATGATCTCGCCCAGCGCGCGACGCTCGAACCCGGGCGGACGGAATGCGCCGATGAAGTTGCGGATCTCGCCGAGCGCGCGCTCCAGCAGCCGCACCGCCTGTCGGGCGCGCTGCGCGGCGGCCGGATCCGCCGCGAGCGCGCGCTCGAGTACTTGGAGCTGCGACAGGGCGGCGAAGATGTCCTGCACCGGTCCGTCGTGCATGTCGAGCACGATGCGCTGCAGCTCGCGCTCACTGGTCGCGAGGAGGCGCCGCGAGGCGGCGCGCGCTTCGGCGTCTCGACGCTGGGTCACCGGCGGCCGGGCGGCAACGCGCGCTCGATCCGCTCCGCGACGAATCCGAGCGCCGCGCCGAGCGCCAGCGCGATGGCGACGCGGATGCCGCCCTGAATACTGACGGCTCGGAGCCCCATGGCCACGCCCGCCCCGGCGAACGCGCCGGCCGTGTAGGACAGGAGCGGGAGCTGGGCCTGGAGGACCATCCCGAAGGCGGCGGCGCCGTACACCAGGGCCTGCACCAGGTCCTGGCCACCGAGTGCCCGCGAGACGGCGTTCGCGACCAGCGCCCAAATGACGCCTGAGATCGTGCCGGCCAGCGTCTTCTGCAATCCGGGAACCCCGCCGCCCGCGGCGAGGGAGCATCCCAGGGCGACGATCACCGGCCACAGGGACAGGTTGACCTTTGCGACTTCAGAAATCGCGGTCCAGCCGGCCACCACCGCTGCCAGACTCAGCCCCCGGGCGGTCATCGCGTTCATCGCTCTGCCTCCTCTGGTGTGAGAATGCGGTAGGCTTCCATCGCGAAGTACTCGGGCAGCCCCAACCGGTCGGCGCGGGCCGCGGTCTCGAGATTCCGCGCCTCGACGCGCTGCCAGAACTCCCGGTCGTCGTGCCCGCCGGGGAACGGCGCCGTGTCCTTCTGGGACTGGTGCTTGAAGATGGCGACGACCTTGGCACGGAGCTCGTCCTGGGACAGGGGTACCAGCACGTCGGCCGCGGTGAGCGACCACTCCTGCCAGGCGCCGCGGTACAGCCAGACTTCCGGCGGCGCCGCGTCGTACTGCTGCAGCGCGCGGGCGACCGCGGCCCGGCACATCCGGTGCGTGCCGTGCGGATCGGAGAGGTCGCCGGCGACGAACACGAGGTCCGGCCGCCCCTCCGCGAGCAGCGCGCCCACGATCGCCACGTCCTCCGGGCCGATGGGGCGTTTCCGAACCTCGCCGGTGCGATAGAAGGGCAGGTTCAGGAAGCGTGCCGAGCTACGCGGCAGACCCACCGACTCGAGCGCCGCGATCGCCTCCGATTCACGGATCACGCGCTTCAGCTCCTGCACCACCGGCAGGTCCACGTCGCCCGGCGCCTTGCGCTCGAAGCTCGCTACCACCTCCGCATGCACGCGCCGCGCCGCCGCGCGGTCGAGACCGAGCGTCGCCGCGGCGCGCTCCACGAAGTCGAGGTGTCGCCTCACATCGTGATCGAATACGGCGATGTTGCCGCTCGTCATGTACGCGACGACGATCGCGTTCTCGTTCTCCCACAGCTTGCGCAGCAGCCCCCCCATCGAGATCACGTCGTCGTCGGGATGCGGGGAGAACACGAGCACCGATTTGCGCGACGGTAGCCTGCGGCGCCCCCGGATCTTGTCGCGCAGGCGGTTGAACACGACGCCGTTGAGCGGCCCGGCTGCCCCATGCTTGGCGAGGAGCGGGCTCAGGTGGTGCTCCGCGTAGTCGCGCGCCGTGAGCTTGAGGATCGCTTTGCCCGTCTGCTCCGCGAGCCAGACGACCGACCGCTCGGTGACCTGCGGCGTCCACTCCACCTGGCCGAGCACCCAGGGCGTCTTGATGCGGGTGAGCTCGGCCGCGGCCGGGAGATCGAGGTACGCCGTGGCATTCGCATGACGCTGCAGGAACGTGGCGGCCACGTCCCGGGACACCTCCCCTTCCACCGCGCGCGCGACGATCTCCGCCTTGTGCTCTCCCGTGGCGATCAGCGCGATCTCGCGGGCCTCGAGGATGGTGGCGACGCCCATCGTGATCGCTTCCCGCGGCACGTTGTCCTCACCGAAGAAATCCGCTGCCGCATCCTTGCGGGTCACAGTATCGAGCGTCACCAGGCGCGTGCGCTCGTCCGAAGAGGATCCGGGCTCGTTGAAGCCGACGTGCCCGCTCTTGCCGATGCCCAGCATCTGGAAGTCGATCCCGCCGGCCTCGACGATGGCGCGCTCATAGGCGGCGCAGTGCTCGACCAGACCCTCGCGCGGCACGCTGCCGTCGGGGATGTGCACGTGTTCCGGGCGGACGTTGACGTGCGCGAACAGATTCTCCCACATGTAGCGGTGGTAGCTGTGGGGGCTGTCCGGCGACATCGGGTAGTACTCGTCCAGGTTGAAGGTCACCACCCGCCCGAAGTCCACCTCGCCCGCCTGGTGGCGGCGGATCAATTCCCGGTAGATGCCGAGCGGGGTGCTGCCCGTCGCGAGGCCCAGCACACACTGCCCCTTGGCGGCGGTCTCGCGGGCGATGACCGCCACGATGCGGTCGGCGAGGCGCAGGGTCAGGTCGTCGTGGTCCGGGACCACGACCGTCGGGATGCGCTCGCGCTCGCGCGGGCCGTCGATGGGGCCGCGCGGGGCGCGCGCCGCGCGCTGGGTAGAGGACGTTTTCGACGGCGTCACCTGGCGTTCCTTTCGTCGTTGGGCCAACGTACGCTCCTGGAACAATAAGGCCGGCCGCCGCGCCGGGCAAAACCACCGCCTGGTTGCGGGTGCGAAGGGGGTTCAGCGACCGCATGCTTCGCCACGTCACATTCCTCTGGTGCTGCGCCGTGCTGGCGCCGCGGGGTGCCCGGGCGCAGCAACAGCTCGAGCGCTTCTTCTATTACGTGGACGCCGAGAACAGCTATTCGAGTCTCGTGCGACACATCGCACAGATCACCGTCCTCGGCCCCCAGGTCTACACCGTGGACAGTTTGGGCATCGTGTGGGGCGGCCTCGACGCCCGAGTGTCGGAGCTCGCTCGGCGGCACGGCGTCAAAGTCATGCCCCTGGTCGTCAACGAGGGCTTCCATCAGCCGTCGCTGCGACGGTTGCTCGCCGACACGGTGGCCCGCGGCCGGGCCGTGCGTGCGCTGGTGCAGCTGTGCCGCGACAACGGCTTCTGGGGGATTCAGTTCGACATCGAGAACGTGAACTTGGACGACCGGGACCGGCTGACGGCGTGGTACGCGGACGCGGCGAGCGCGTTGCACGCGGCGGGCTGCAAGATCAGCATCGCGGTGGTGCACCGGCCCGAAGACGTTGCCGGACCGCTCGGCTACCATCGGTTTCTGTACGAGAGCTGGCGTGCGGGCTATGACCTGGCGGCGCTCGCCCGGGTGGGCGACTTCGTCTCGCTGATGTCGTACGCGCAGCACACGCGCCGCACGCCGCCCGGCCCCCAGGCCGGGCTGCCGTGGATGCGCGAGGTAGTGGACTATTTCCTCAAGTTCATGCCGCCCGAGAAGTTGTCGCTCGGCATCCCGCTCTGGGGCGAGCACTGGTTCACCCGCTACGACAACACCATCCCCGAGCGGGCGCGCTCGTGGTCGGAGACGGTGACGTGGAGCTGGGGCTCGGGGCTGGCGGAGCGCAACGGTGCGAAGCTGCAATGGGACTCGACGCAGGCCGTCAGTTGGGGCAGCTACGAGAACGGTGGGACGTTCGAATGGCTGTTTCTCGAGGACGTGCGCAGCTTCCGCGCCAAGCTCGCCCTCGCGAAGGAGAAGAAGCTGCGCGGCTTCTCGGCCTGGGTGCTGGGCCCGGAAGACGAGCGGATCTGGGACGTGCTCCGGGGTGAGGCGCGACGCTAGCGCCTATGGTGCGCAGGGCCGCGACGGGTTGGCGCTGCACTCCACCTGCGGGACCGGCAGGAACGGGAACGTTGGCGTCGTCGTGAGCGCATCCCCGAGCCGTCGCGTATCCTCCCACCGAAGGCCCTGTTCGAACAACTCGTACCGACGCTCGTAGGCGATTTGCGCTAGGAGCTTCGCCGGCGTGTCGAGCTGGGTCAGCGGGTCGAGCGGCGGGAGGTTTGCGACCGGCTCGTCCAGGGCCGAGCTCGTCTGGGTCCGGACCGCGTTCACATAGAAGGCCGCCGAGTCGAGTTGCCCGAGGCGAGTGAACGCTTCCGCCTTGACCAGTTTCATCTCGTCCGGCAGGTACACGGGATACGGGTCAGTCTGCGCGCCGTACTTCTTGAGCGGCAGCAGCAGGGAGTCGGGGTTTCCTGTCGTCGGCGCCGCGCTGGTGTCCGCCCAGTACGCCACGCGACCGTCGCCGGGCGCCGCTTGGTCCTTGAAGCTCTTGAGCACCCGAATGTAGGCCGTGGACACAGCTAGGTCCCAGATCGGGTTCACAGCCGGTGCCGTGTACGTCAGTACGGAAAGCACGTTCGGCTTGACGGAATCGGCCGCCGCGATCGCCTGGGCGTACTGGCCCGCGACCAGTGAGTACCGCGCCCGCATGGCGTCGATCGTGTTCA
Source organism: Gemmatimonadales bacterium (assembly GCA_035317625.1). GTDB lineage: Bacteria > Gemmatimonadota > Gemmatimonadetes > Gemmatimonadales > GWC2-71-9 > AG41. The sequence continues at coordinate 15,644 of DATHGL010000245.1, forward strand.
GGACGTCGA
>DATHGL010000246.1:0-10017 GCA_035317625.1 Gemmatimonadales bacterium
GTGCTCTCCGTGGTCGTGCCGGCGTACAACGAAGCGGCGACCATCGAGGAAGCGCTGCGGCGGCTTAGGCAGGTACCGCTGCGCCTCGAGGTGATCGCGATCGACGACGCCTCGACCGACGGGACGGGCGCGATCCTCGACCGGTTGTCCGAGGCCGGGCTGGCGCAGCAGGTCATCCACCACGCGGCGAACCGCGGCAAGGGTGCGGCGCTGCGGAGCGGCATCGCGGCGGCCACCGGCGACGTGATCGTCGCCCAGGACGCCGATCTCGAGTACGACCCGGCCGAGCTGCCCGCGCTGCTGCAGCCGATCAGGGACGGCCGGGCCGATGCCGTGTACGGCTCGCGCTTTCAGGGTGGGCCGCACCGCGTGCTGTTCTTCTGGCACGCCGTCGGCAACAACCTGCTCACGCTCGTCTCCAACATGCTCACCAATCTGAACCTCACGGACATGGAGACGGGCTACAAGCTGGTGCGCGCCGACCTGTTGAAGCGACTGCCGCTGACGGCGGAGCGGTTCGGGATCGAGGTCGAGCTCACCGCGCGGCTGGTGCAGGCGGGGGCGCGCATCTGGGAGTTGCCCATCTCGTACAGCGGGCGCACCTACGCCGAGGGGAAGAAGATCACCTGGCACGACGGGCTGGCGGCGCTGTTTCACATCCTGCGGTATAACCTGCTGCCGCCGCGGGGGAAATGGCGTGGACGCTAAGCGCCTGTACGGCACCGTCGCCGCCTGCGCCGTCGTCGTCTATCTCGGCGCGCTGTGGAATGGGTTCGCGGTCGACGATCTCCCGATCATCGTCCTCAACCCGCTGATCGCAAACGTGTCGGGCGTGTGGCGGGCGTTCGCCGCGCCCTACTGGTCCGCGGACCTGGGCGGCCACATGTACCGGCCGCTCGTGATCGCGGGCTTCGCACTCGACCGGCTGGTGGGAGCGGGGCCCGCCTGGTTTCACGCGGTGAATCTGCTGTGGCACGCCGCCGCCTCGGTCGCCGTGGCGGCACTCGCCCGGCGCTGGGCGGACGCGACCGTCGCGCTCATCGCCGGCCTGCTGTTCGCCGTGCATCCCGTGCACGTGGAGGCCGTCGCGAACATCGTGGGCCGCGCCGAGCTCATGGCCGCGCTCTTCACCGTGCTGGCGGTGTACGCGGGCCTTACGCGCGAGAGTGTCGGGTGGAGCGCCGCGGCCCTGGGCTTGGGCCTCCTCTCCAAGGAAAACGCCGCTGTGGCCCCCGCTCTCGTCGCGTGGGGGTGGCTGCTCGGCCTGTCGCGTCCCGGCCGGCGCCGCATGGCCCTGTTCCTCACGAGCTGGGCGCTGGTGGGCGGCGCCTACGCCGCCGTGCGCGCCGCGGTGCGCCATCCGTTCGCGGGCTACGAGAGCATCGCCCCGATGTTCGTCGGCGAGGCCCCCCTCACCGTGCGGCTGACGGCGCTACACAGCCTTGCCGACGTCACACGGCTGCTCGTCTTTCCCCTCAAGCTGCGGGTGGACTATTCCCCTGCCGAGCGCACGGTGGTGACGTCACCGCTCGATCCGCGGTTCCTGGCCGGGCTGGCGTGCGTCCTCGTTTGGGGCGCGCTCCTCGTGTCGGCGTGGCGGCGCGGCCGAAAAATGGAAGCGTTCGGGCTCGGCTGGATCGGCGTCGCGTTTCTCCCGGTGGCGAACCTGCTCTTTCCCGCCGGCTTCTACCTCGCCGAGCGGACGCTGTACCTCCCCTCCGTCGGGTTCGTGCTCGCCGCCGCCGCCGGGTTGGCGCGGCTCCCCCAGCAGCGGCTACGGCCGCTGGTCGCGGGGCTGGTGCTCCTGGCCGGCCTCCGCACGGCGGTGCGCGTGCCGGTGTGGCGTACCAATGAGAGCGTCACCCGCAGCGTGATCCACGACTCGCCCCGCTCGTACGTCGGGCCCAAGCGCCTGACCGCGCTGTTCCTCGACCGGCACGAACCGGCGCGGGCGGCGGAGTGGGCGCGCATCGCGGCCGGGCTGTACGACCGGGACCCGACGATTTATGTGACCGGTGCCGTGGCGGAGTTTGCGGCCGGCGATCCGAGGGGGGCCGACTCCCTGCTCGCCCAGCTCGAGCGCCTGTGCCACGGAGGCTGCAGCGGGTACTATCGGCACGAGGCGGCGGTGGCCCGGGCGCGCGGATACCCGGAAGCCGCCGACTCGCTGCTGGCCCGTGTCGGCCGGTTGCGCCCTCCCTAACCGGGGTCACCAGACGGCGTTGCGGTCGGCCCGGTGCCTTGCAAAAATCCCGACTCGCGGGCGTCGCGTCACCCCGACCGAGACCCCGGTCCGTGAGCGTAACACGTTGTTATAGACTGAGTTAAGCGGCTTTCCGTGATGCAGGGCACGGGGTTTGCCTCACCAGTCGTGGGGGACAATCCCGCTTCACGCAAAGCTTGAGTTGTCATTGATGGACTCCAACGGGGGTAATGTCAGATGAATCGCAAGGGTTTCACACTCATCGAGCTGCTCATCGTGGTGGTGATTATCGGTATCTTGGCCGCCATCGCGATCCCGAAGTTCGCGAACACGAAGGGGAAGGCGTACATCGCCTCCATGAAGTCGGACCTGCGCAACTTGGTCACAGCCGAAGAGGCGTACTTCGCCGACTCGGTCAAGTACAGCGCGACCGCCACCAGCTTGGTCGGTGGCGTGTGTCCGGCGCCCACTCCTGGTCAGGTGAGCTGGTGCCCCACGACCGGCAACACCGCGTCCGCACCGGTTGTCAACGGTGGTGGTTGGAGCGCGTCGATCTCGAACGCCAACCTGCAGACGCCGCTCGTGACCTGCTCCGTCTACATCAACCTGGGTGCAGATCCGAACGGTATCGCAACGACCGAAGGCGCGCCTGCCTGCAAGTAGGCTTGCGAGCTTGAGGGCTTGAGCAGCAGACGTCAGCGGCGGGGGCTTCCCCGCCGCTTCGTTTTGCTGCCTATTCCAGCCGCCATGCCGGCCAAGCCTGCGCTCCGGACCGAGCTGCTCTTCTACTACTTGTCGTTCCTCGCGGGCGCCGCCCTGCTCGTCGGGGTCGCGACGATCCTCGTCGCGAGTGCGTTCGCGCCGGAGCGCACGTTCGCGATGGTGATGATTCTGGTGACCCTGGAGGTGGGGGTGTTCGTGGTGTTCGGCCGCCACCTGGTGAACCGGCTGGTGCTGTGGCCGCTCGAGCGGGTGGTCGCGACCGCGGACGCGGTGGCCGATGGCGATCTGGCGCGGCGCGCCCCCGACGCGGAGACCCGAGACTTCGCCACCCTCGCCGAGCGGCTCAATCGCATGACCGACCATCTGCTCGATGCCCAGGGCCAGCTGGTGCGTTCGGAGAAGCTCGCGAGCATCGGCCGCCTGGCGGCCGGCATCGCCCATGAGGTGGGGAACCCCCTGGGCGCGATCGGCACCTATGTGGAAGTGCTGCGGCGCCGCGGCGCGGATCCCGAATGGGTGGCCGGCGTCACGCGCGAGCTCGAACGGCTCGACCGCATCGTGCGCGGTTTGCTCGATTACGCGCGCCCGCAGGACGAGACGCTCGCCCCGCTCGATGCCGGCGTGGTGGCGCGGAGCGCATACGGCCTGCTCGAGGCGCAGGGAGCGCTCAAGCCCGTACGGCCCGTCCTCGAGGTCGCGCCCCACATTCCGCGCATCCTGGGGCGGGCCCACCAGCTGGAGCAGGCGATCGTCAACCTGGTGCTGAACGGGATCGACGCCGCGCCGGGCGGGGCCTTGGTCCTCGGGGCGAGGGCGTGGGCGTACGAGCGGCGGCGCCCCCCGCCGCAGCGCGCCGGCGACCCGCCGCCGACGACCTTCCCCCGTCTCCCCGAGCGCCGGCCCGTGCGCCCCGAGTTCACGGTCGGGCAGGCGGGGGCGCTGCTGTACGTCGCGGACTCGGGGCCGGGCGTGGCCCCCGAGGACCGCGACAAGATCTTCGACCCCTTCTTTACGACCAAACAGCCGGGCCGGGGCACCGGGCTGGGGCTCGCCATCGTCGCCCGCGCCGTGCACGACATGGGAGGCGTGGTCTGGGTGGACGCCGCCCGCGAGGGAGGGGCGGCGTTCAAGATGTTCTTCCCGGAGCACCCATGATTGCGGATTGGCGATTGCGGATTGCGGAATCGATGGGCTTGCTTGGGTGCTGGGAGCTGGCGTGGGGAGCATGGGCCAGTCCGGCTAATCCGCAATCCGCAATCCGCAGTCCGCAATTGTCATGACCCGCGTGCTGGTCGTCGATGACGAACCGGGCCTCCGCCAATCGCTCGGCCTGCTGCTCGCCGACGCGGGCTACGACGTGGCGGCCGAAGGCGACGCCAGGCGTGCGCTGGAACGCGCGCTCGCGGAGTCGTTCGACCTCGTGCTGTGCGACGTGCGCATGCCCGACATGGACGGTCTCGGGTTCCTGCGCGCCTACAAGGCGCGCGGCGGCTCCGCGCTCGTCATCATGATGAGCGCGTACGGCGGCGAGGAGGCGGCCGTCGCGGCCATGAAAGAGGGCGCGTACGACTACATCCCCAAGCCGTTCCGCCCCGACGAGGTGATCCTGACGCTCCGCAAAGCGGAGGAGCGTGAACAACTCGGCAACACCATCGCGACACTAAGAGCGCAGCTCGACAGCAACCCAGCCGCCCGGGCGTTGATCGTCGAGAGCCCGGCGATGCGCCAGGCCCTGGAGATCGTGGCCCGCGTGGCGGCACACCCCACCACGGTGCTGATCACCGGCGAGCGCGGTACCGGCAAAGAGGTGGTCGCCCAGGCGATCCACCGGGCCAGTCCCCGAGCGGCCGGCCCGTTTGTCGCCGTGAACTGCGCGGCGATCCCCGATACGCTGCTCGAGTCGGAGCTATTCGGCTACGTGAAGGGAGCGTTTACCGGCGCCGCCGCAGACCGCCCGGGACTGTTCGAGCAGGCGGGCGGCGGCACCCTGCTCCTGGACGAGATCGGCGAGCTGCCGCTGGCGCTCCAGGCGAAGCTGCTGCGCGTGCTGCAGGAGAGCGAAATCCGCCGCGTGGGGGACCAGAAGACTCGGCGGGTCGACGTGCGGCTCTTGGCTGCGACCGCCCGGGACCTCGCGGCCGAGGCGGCGGCGGGCCGGTTCCGGCACGACCTGTTCGATCGCCTCAACGTGATCGCGATTCATCTGCCGCCGCTCGCCCAGCGACGCGAGGACATCGCCCCGCTGGCGCGCCATTTCGCCGCGCAGCTCGCCCGCCGGCTGGGTCGGCACGTGACGCTCGGCGAGGCGGCGCTCCAATGGCTCGGCGAGCAGCGCTGGCCCGGCAACGTCCGTGCGCTCGAGCACGCGATCGAGCGGGCGGCGGTGCTGTCGGACAAGGACACGCTCGAGCCGGAGGATTTCCGGAAGGAACCTCTCCCCTCTCCCCTCCCTCCTGGGGAGAGGGGAGAAGGGCGAGGGACGCTCCGTGACGTCGTCGAGGCCGCTGAGCGCGAGGCCATCGCCGCAGCGCTGGGGGCGGCGGCGGGCAACCGCCGCGAGGCGGCGAAGCGGCTCGGCGTGAGCTTGCGAACCCTGTTCTACAAGATGGACCGGTACGGCATCGAGTAGTGCAGCATTCTGCACTTATGCAGCAACTTGCAGTACACGCAGCTCACGCCGCAAATCATAACTCGTTGTTCAGTAATAACTTATACAATGGCACGTGGTGTGATAGCAGTATCACACCGACTGGAGGAATACCGTCATGCGTCGCACAGGCTTCACGACCATTGAAATGGTCATCGTGGTCGTCATCATCGGGATCATCGCCGCGATGGGCTTCCCGACGATCCGACGGTCGCTCGACAAGGTGAACGTGCGCTCGGCGCGCGACGCGCTGGGGACGGAGGCGGCGATCGCGCGCTCCGCCGCGATTCAGCGCGGCTGCCGCGGGGTGCTGCACTTCACCTCGGGGGCGAACGCGACGGTGTGGGTGACGACACAGTGCGGGGCCAAGGTGGACACGGTGGCCGGGGTCGAGAAGCTGAGCAGCCGGTTCAACGTCACGCTGACGGCCACGCGCGATTCGGTGCAGTACGACCCGCGGGGCCTGAGCCTGGACAACGCCGTGACGCTGGTGCGCATCGACGGCAAGGCGGGATTCAAGGACTCGGTGCAGATCAACTCGATCGGCAAGGTGGTGCGGCCATGAAGACCCAACAGGGGTTCACGATCGTCGAAGTGATCATCGCCATCCTGGTGCTCACCGTGGGGCTCTTGGGGCTCGTGACCTCGGGGGCGCTGGTGACACGCATGATCGGCCGGGGCCAACGCTCCGCCGTGGCGGCGCAGTACGCGCAGCGTCGGCTCGAGATGCTGCGGACCAGCGGCTGCAACTCGCAGGCATCGGGCACCGAGGTGTGGAGGCGCGGCAGCACGCCGGTCGATTCCGTCAGCTGGCACTTCACGAACCTGGCGGCCAACCACTGGCAGGTCGTGGTGCGCAGCAAGTACCAGACGGCGCTCGGCAAGTGGCGCAGCGACAGCTCGGAAACGGAGATCTCATGCCTCTTCTAGCACGCCGAGGGTTCACCCTCATCGAGCTCATGGTCGCCCTGGTGTTGATGGGGCTCGTGTCCACCGCCGTGTACAAGGTCCTGGTCTCGAACCAGCGCCTCTACCTGGCGCAGACCCAGCAGATCGATCTCCAGCAGAACATCCGCGCGGCGGCCACCATCCTGCCGGCCGAGTTCCGCGAGCTGGACGCCGCGGACGGCGACATCACGGGCATGGGGCCGGACTCGATCCGCATGCGCGCGATGCGCCAGCTCGCGTTCGTGTGCAACACGCCGGCGCTGGGAGGGGGGATCGGCCAGCTCGACCTCACCATCCGGGCCACGCCGATGTACGGCAACCGGCTGTCGTTCGCCGCGGGCGACTCGCTCCTCGTCTATTGGGAGGGTGACCCGTCGAAGCGCTCGGACGACATCTGGCTTCCCGCTCAGGTGCAGAGCATCCTCGCCACCGGCGCGGTGTGCAACGACAGCGGGCCGACCCTGAATCAGGGCTTCTCGCTGCGGATGCAGCCGAATTGGATCAACAACGCGGCGCTGAACATCGCCAACGCGATCACGCGCGGCGCGCCGGTGCGCGGCTACGACAAAGTGGTGTACCGGACCTATCAGGCCGCGGACGGCAACTGGTACTTGGGGCAGCGCAATCCCGCGCAGGGCGGCACCATCCAGCCGGTGATCGGCCCGCTCATCGGTGCCAATGGGGTCACCTTCAGTTACTACGACAGTATCGGGGCAGTGACGAACCTGCCGACGCAGGTGGCGCAGATCGAGATCGTGCTGCGCGCCCGCACGGCGTCGCCGATCCGCAGTGGCGGTGCCGGTGTGCAGGCCTACAAGGTGGACAGCATGGTGACCCGCGTGGCGCTGCGGAACAACCCGCGGTGCGGACCGGGCTCGATGCCTCCCCGCCCGTGCAACTGACGGGCGGGCTCACGTGAACCTCAAGGAGTCTCGTATGAAGCAGGTCCTGCATAACGAGCGCGGCATGGCGCTCGCCATCGCGATCGTCGCGCTCGTCGTCGTGGGTGCGCTCATCGCCGGCGCTTTCTTCTCCGGCACCCAGGAGCAGCGGGTGGCCGAGAACGAGCGCCGGGTCCAGGCATCGTTCGGCGTCGCGGAGCAGGGCGTGTATGACGTCATCCGGGGCTGGTCCGCGCCCGCCGCCAAGGCGACGTACAACGGCCTCTATCCCTACCCGGCGAAGGGTCCGTCCAAGGACACCGTGCTGATCGGGAAGCGGACGGCGACGAGCAAGACGGGAAGCTACAGCGGCACGCTGTTCAAGCTCAACGACGAGCTCTTCCTGATCGACGTGAGCGCCCAGGATACGGTGAGCCTCGCGGGGCGCATCCGGGGCGGCGGGGCGAGCCAGCGGCTCGGCTTGCTCGCGCGCATCCGGCCGCTGGCGATCAACACGCAGGCGGCGGTCACGTCGGGCGGCAGCAACGTGGTGGTCGGGAGCGCCAGTGTCGACGGCTACGATCACGTGCCGACCGGCTGGGCAGGCTGCCCCCCGCTCGATTCTGCCAAAGCTGGCATCCGGACGCAGTCGGACGGGACGGTCTCGACCAGCGGGCACCCCACGCTGCTCGGGAACCCGCCGGTGCTCAAGGACCCGACGCTCGCGGACAGCTCGTTCTCCATCTACGGGGACGTGAAGTACACGGACCTGGCCGCCAGCGCCTCGGTCACCCTGCCGGCCCAGAACTTCTCGAACTCGATCGGCCCGGCGATCCTGAACGGCGCCTGCAACACTGGCGTGCTGACGAACTGGGGCAGCCCAACCGCCCCGACCGGCCCGTGCGGCAGCTATTTCCCGATCATTCATATCACGGGGACCGGTTCCGTCATCAATGGGCAGGAAGGTCAAGGCGTCCTGCTCGTGGACGGCAGCCTGGACGTCCAGGGCGGGTTCCAATTCTACGGGGTCGTGATCATCAAGGGCTCACTCAAGACCTCGGGCGGTGGCAGCACGCCGGCCCACTTCTGGGGCACGGTGATGGTCCAGGATACGGCGGCGTTCACCGACACGACCAACAACATCTCCGGCGGCGCCAACCTCATGTACTCTAAGTGCGCTATTCTCAAGGCGTTGAACAAGACGGGGGTGGGGTCGATGATGCGGTCGCGGGGGTGGGTCCAGCTGTTCTAGAACGACGTAGACAGAACCAGGGGCGGGGGCATATTGACGTTTGCCCTCGCCCCTCTCGTTTTTGGCCCCAGGCACACAAATTGCTTTTTTCGGAGGTGATCCGGCTTTCGATCAGCGGCGTCGACCAAGGAGTCCGATATGAAGCGTGTCCTGAAGAACGAGCGCGGCATGGCGCTCGCCCTTGCGATCGTGGCGCTCGTCGTCGCGGGTGCCCTCGTCGCCGGCGCATTGTTCGCGGGTACCCAGGAGCAGCGCGTAGGTGAGAATGTGCGCCGAGCACTGACGTCGTTCGGCGTCGCGGAGGAGGGGGTCTACGACATCACCCGCGGCTGGGACGCCAACAGCGCCAGGTACGCCGCGTTGTATTCATACCCTGCGACACAGCCGGCCCTGAGCTCGGTGGTCATCGACACGACGCCATCAGCGAGCAAGACGGGGAGCTACAGCGGCACGCTCTTCAAGCTCAACGACCAGCTGTACGTCATCGACGTGACGGGGCAGGACAGCATGAGCCTCGCCGGGCGCGTCCGGGGTGGCGGCGCGAGTCAGCGGATCGGACTGCTCGTGCGCATCAAGCCGCTGATGCTCGGCGCACCGGCTGCCCTGACGTCCGGCGGCGCCAACGTGCTCGGCGGCAACGCCAGCATCAACGGCAACGATCAGACGCCTCCCGGGTGGACCGGATGCGGGCCCACGGATAGCGCCGGGGCGGGCGTCCGTACCCAGACGACCAATACCGTCGCCATCAACGGCCACCCGACCGTTCTCGGGAACCCGGCCGTGCTCAAGGACCCGACGCTGGCGGATAGCTCATTTTCCCTGTACGGGGACATGACCTACGCGCAGCTGGCCAGCCACGCCCAAATCACGCTGCCGGCGCAGGACCTCTCGACCACGATCGCGCCGGTCGTGTCGGGCGGCACGTGCAGCCACAACGTGCTCACCAACTGGGGCAGCCCGACCGATCCCACCGGTCCGTGCGGTCAGTATTTTCCGATCATCCACATCACCGGTACCGGCGCCGCCCTCAGCGGCCAGGAAGGTCAGGGCGTCCTGCTGGTAGACGGGAGCCTGAGCGTACAGGGCGGGTTCCAGTTCTTCGGTGTGGTGATCATCAAGGGTTCGCTCAAGACCTCGGGAAGCGGCGGCAGTCCGGCCCACTTCTGGGGGACTGTAATGGTGCAGGATACGGTAGCGCTCGCCGACACGACCAACAACATCACCGGCAACGCCAACCTCTTGTATTCTAAGTGCGCTATTGACAAGGCGTTAAACAAGACGGGCGTAGGGACGATGATGCGGTCGCGGGGGTGGGTCCAGCTCTACTAAAGTCGCCTAACTCTCAGCAAGCAAAGTAGTTGTT
>DATHGL010000247.1:0-2862 GCA_035317625.1 Gemmatimonadales bacterium
CTCTCCCGCTCTGGTGGAGCTGCTCGCGGTCGTGCGGCGCGGCGAGCGGGCCCAGCCGTTGGTGCTCCGCTCCGCCACGCTGGGCCGCACGATCCGGGTGAACGCGGCCAGCATCCCCGCGGCGAACGATCAGAGCGTCGTGGTGCTGGTGGAAGACGTGACGGACCAGCACGCGATGGAAGCCCAGCTGATCCAGAGCGAGAAGCTCGCGGCGGTGGGGCAGCTGGTCTCGGGGGTGGCGCACGAGCTCAACAATCCCCTCACCTCGATCGCCGGCCTGTCCGAGTTTCTGCTCGAGCAGAAGGACCTCGGAACCAAGGATCGCGGCCACCTCCGCGTGATTCACGAGCAGGCGGACCGCGCGGGGCGGATCGTGCGGAACCTGCTCACCTTCGCGCACAAGGGCCCCGCCGAGCGGGTGGCGGTGGACCTGAACGACGTGATCCAGGGCACGCTGCTCCTCATGAGCTACGACGTTCAGCTCAAGGGGATCGCGATCGAGAAGGAGCTGGCGCCCCTCCCGCCGGTGCTGGGCGACCGACACGCGCTCCAGCAGGTGGCGATCAATCTGCTGAACAACGCGGCGCAGGCGGTGGCGCAGAACCCGCCGGAGCGCCCGCGCGACATCCACGTGCGCACCTGGGCGGACGACCGGGTGCACCTGCGCGTGGCGGATTCGGGCCCCGGCATCGCGGACGACGTGCTGCCACACCTCTTCACACCGTTCTTCACGACCAAAGAGCCCGGCCAGGGGACGGGACTCGGCCTCTCGATCACGTACTCGATCGTGGAGGCCCACAACGGGCGGATCGCGGTCGAGCGGCCGCCCGAAGGCGGTGTGGCATTCGTGGTGGATCTGCCGCTCGCGTCGGCCGCCGCCCCGCCGGACTGAAACAGGGGCGCTACGTCCGCAAGCCTTTCAACCTGCGCGATCTGCGGGACGAAGCGGCGCGCGTGTGGGCCGCCGCGCTATCGTAGGCCTCCGCCGGCCAGCCGAACACCGCGAGATTCACCGCGCCGCCCGCCGCGAACTTCACGCCCTCCCGCAGCAGCAGCGCGCGCTGCAGCACGCTGCCGTGGTCGGCGCCGGAGAGGGAAATACGGCCCGCCGCGTTGAGCACCCGCCACCAGGGAACGTCCGCGTCATCGGGGAGTGCCGAGAGGGCCCAGCCGACGGTGCGCGCGGCACCAGGCCGCCCGGCGAGTCGCGCCACGAGGCCGTAGGTCGCCACCCGGCCTTTGGGGATGTGGCGTACGACTTTGTAGATGCGGTGATAGAACGGGTTCACAGGCCCCCGGCGCCCTCGAGGTCTCTCCTTCAACCTACCGCTCGCGCGCCGCGCGTCCAGCGCGGACGCCAGTTAGGATACCCGCAGCACGTCTTCCAGCAAGCCCGCGTCCCCGGACCCGAGGATTGACAAAACGTCTTCCAGTGCTCTGCGCTCCCGTGGCCAGGAGAACCGCCCGGCCGCCTCGGAGGGCGCGAGCCACTCGGCGCGATCGTGCTCGCCCGAGTGCCGCACCGTCGCCGCACCGTCCACCACGCCCGCGAACACGGGGATCAGCGTGATGTCGTCCGTCCGGTGCCGGTAAAACGACTCCACACGCGACACGTTGTAGAGGCGCGCGGGCTCGAGTCCCGTTTCCTCGCGCATCTCGCGCACCGCCGCCTGCACCGGGGTCTCGCCGGGCTCGATGTGCCCGTGCACCGTCTCCCACGAGCCGGGCGACCGGCCGTTCGGCGCGCGGCGCAGGACGAGCACCTCGAGGCCCGCTGCCCCCGGGCGGAGCACGTAGGCGTCGACGAACGCGACCCGGACCGATGTCACAAAAGGGAGAGGGACGAGGGGAGAGGTTCGCCTCAGCGACGCCGGCCGAGCACTGCCTCGAGCCGCGCCGACAGCGCGCGCGCCCGGAACGGCTTCGTGAGGAAGTCGTCCGCGCCCAACTCGAACACCCGGACCTCGTTGTCCTCGTCGCCTTTCGCGGTGAGCACGATGACGGGAATGGATGCCGTTGCGGGACGTGAGCGCAGGTGCGACAGCACCCCATAGCCGTCGAGCCCGGGGAGGTTCAGGTCGAGCACGATGATATCCGGCCCCACGCGGTCGATCTGGTCGAGCGCCTGCACGCCGTCGCGCGCCTCTGCCACGTCGTAGCCGTCGCGCTCGAGCAGGTCGCGCATCACCTTCCGCAGGCTGTCTTCGTCATCCACGAGCAGCACCTTGACGGCGGGGAGTCCGTGCGGACCGGACCGTCGCGACGGCAACGGCTCCTCCAGCAGCTCGAAGTGCGCCGTCGATGCCTCGGGAACCGCTGCAGGAGCCGCGATGACCCCCGTGCCGGCATGCGACGCGGACTGCGGCGAGCCCCCGCCCGGGCGGCGCGGCGCCGCCGCGGGCGGGGAAGGCTCCTCGTCTTCTTGCGGAATGTCCACGACCCGCGTCAACTCGTCGAGGGTGGATTCCCCGCGCACGACGTGCTCGAGCCCCGACTCCCACAGGCCCCTCATCCCGCCGCGGCGCGCGGCGCCCGCGATGTGCTCCGCCGTCTCGCCAGCCGCGATACGCCGCTCCACCTCGGCCGACACGGTCAGCACCTCGACGATCGAAAAGCGGCCGCGGTATCCCGTCATGGCGCAATCGGGGCAGCCGGCGGCGCGATACAACGGCGTGCCCGTGGGCACCCACTTCCGGAGGCGGTCGGGGGGCGCCTCCATCCACACTTCCTTACACGTAGGGCAGAGTCGGCGCATCAGTCGCTGGGCCAGCACGCCGCGCAGCGCCGCGGCGATCTTGTAGGCTTCGACGCCGATGTCGACCAGGCGGGTGACGGCGTTCGCCGCGTCGTTCGTGTGCAGCG
>DATHGL010000248.1:0-2669 GCA_035317625.1 Gemmatimonadales bacterium
GGTCGGTGAGACACGAGCAAACAGCTCCCGGTCGATTCGCGAGGGGGCTCTGACCGCCCGGGATACCGCCGCCCAGAGCGTTGCGGACGGACCGAGCGTCCAATTCACTCGGCCGCTGGGCTGGATCTCGACACCGGTGTAGTCATTGTGTTCGACCTTTGTGCCCAGCGTCACGTGGAACCGGTCGGGGAGGAGCGCGATCTCGTCCTGAACGAAGGCGGTGAACCACTGTCGCGCCACGTGCGGCGGTAGGAACGCCAGGGCCGCGCTGTTGACGACGCGATCGTTGATCAGGCGGTAGCCCAGCCCCCAAACCACGTTATGGCGGGTGCCTAATCCCGCACGGTGCTGCCGATCGACGTCGTAGGTGTCGAGATCTTCACCAAAGGTGCCCGGAATGTCCCGGTGGGTCCGGTCGTAGTACAGGTGGCCTGCGACACCCGATCGCTCGGAGATCGTGTGTGACCACTGCGCCATCACGTTGCCGCCGCTGACGGCGATGTCGCTGGCGCTGGGCTGAGCGATGCGACCATCGTACAGATCGCCCTGCAACGTAAAGCGGCTGGTCGTCGACGGGTCCCAATCGAACCGTACGCCGCCCTGCCACAAGTGCCAATCGTCCATGGCACCCTGGCCGCTGGTCGAATTCGTCTGATCGCGAGCAAAGCCCCTGCCGTAGACCCGATAGTGAGCAGCGGAGCCCAGCGCTCCTCCGTAGCGGACGGTGCCAAAGCCGCGCTGCTCGGTGCCGCCCCCGCCCGACAGGAGCAACGCTTGCGTGTCCTTGGCGTCCTTCGTGATGACGTTGATCACGCCGTTGACCGCGTTCGCCCCCCACAGGGTGGCCCCGGGCCCGCTGATGACCTCGATCCGATCGATGTCCGCGAGGGGCACTTCCTGCACATCCCAGAACACCCCGGAAAACAAGGGCGTGTAGACGGTCCGCCCGTCGATGAGCACCAGGAGCTTGTTGGCGGTGGTGCTGTTGAAGCCGCGCGCGCTGATGGCCCATTGGCGGGAGTCGACCTGCGCGACCTGCAGGTTCGTGGCGAGGCGGAGGACCTCCGGGAGACTCGACGCGCCCGAGCGGCGAATGTCCTCCTGCGTGATCAGTTGGATCGCCGAGGCGGTCCGGGACAGGCGCTCGGGACGCCTCGAGACGGAGGTGACTTGCAGGTTCATCAGTTGTTCGATGCTCAGCGCCTTCAACGCCTGGGCGGACAGGCCGGTATCCGGCTGCTGGGTGAACCCGCGCTCGGCAGAGCAGACCAGACCCAGCGTGCAAAGGATCGCCGTCGCGGCCGTACCGGTCCTCGTGTCGGCCATCGCTCGGTCTTCCTCTACCGAGTCTGGGGCGAGTCGAGCACGTCACGCACCTTGTGCACGAGACTGTCGGGCGTGAACGGTTTCTGGAGATAGGCGATACCAGGCTCGAGGACTCCGTGGCGCACGATGGACTCGTCCGTGTACCCCGATGTATAGAGCACCCGGGTCTCCGGTCGCAGCCGTGCCAGCCGTTCGGCGAGTAGCCGCCCGCTGAGCACCGGCATCACCACGTCGGTCAGGAGCAGGTGGATGGGGCCATCATGCGTCGCTGCCACCTGGAGAGCCGCTTCGCCGTTCGGTGCCTCGAGAATTGTGTAGCCGTGACGTTCCAGCACCTGTCGCGTGACCGCCCGAACCGCGGCCGCATCCTCGACGACGAGCACGGTCTCCGTCCCCCGCCGGCCGCCGGCGGCGGCAGGTCGGGCAGCTCCCTGGTCGACAGGCTCGTCCACCCGCGGCAAGTAGATCTTGAAGCTCGTCCCATGGCCCGGCTCGGAATATACCCAGATGAAACCAGCCGACTGCTTCACGATGCCGTACACCGTGGCGAGGCCAAGGCCCGTGCCATGGCCCAGCCCCTTCGTCGTGAAGAACGGCTCGAAGATCCTGGCTTTGGTAGCCTCGTCCATCCCGACGCCCGTGTCGCTCACCGCGAGCATGGCGAACTGACCTGCTGCGGCTTGATGATGCGTTCGCGTGTAGCTCGGGTCGAGCTCGACGTTGGCAGTCTCGATCGTGAGGTTCCCTCCGGTCGGCATGGCGTCGCGCGCGTTCACCGCAAGGTTCAGGAGCACTTGCTCGAGCTGTCCCACGTCGGCCCTCACGGCGCCCAAATCGGGGGCGAGCGTCGTCACAAACTCTACGTCCTCGCCGATGACCCGTTGCAGCATCTTCCGGAGACCGCTGACCACCGCGTTCAGGTCCACGACGCGCGGCTCGAGCACTTGCTGGCGGCTGAACGCGAGGAGCTGGCGGGTGAGGGACGCGGCGCTCTCTGCGGCCTTCCGTACCTGCTCGACATCGTCCCGCTTCGGATCGTCCAGGCCGAGGTCCTCGAGCAGCAGATCGCTATAGCTCGTGATCACGGTCAGCAGGTTGTTGAAGTCGTGCGCGATCCCTCCGGCCAACCGGCCGACGGCTTCCATCTTTTGCGCTTGCACGAGTTGCTGCTGCAGGCGTCGCTGCTCGGTGACATCCCTGACGAAGGCCTCATAGTACTCGACCTGTCGAGCGGCATTCCGCACGGCACGAACGCTGAGCTGCACGTTCAGGAGGCCGCCGTCCCTTCGCCTCCACGTTGCCTCGACCTCGTCGTATTCCCGATCGGTGTCGCTGTCCCGGTC
>DATHGL010000249.1:0-4592 GCA_035317625.1 Gemmatimonadales bacterium
AGCTGGACGGCCTCGAGCTGGGCACGGTCACGCGGCGGCGGACCGGCGACGCGAACCCCGGCACCGTGGTGGGACAGAGACCGGCGGCCGGGACGCTGGCGGCGCCCGGCACGGTCGTGGACGTGGTCGTGGCCCGGAGCCCGTGATGACGAACGGCATCCGTATCGCGCCCAGCATCCTTTCGGCAGACCTGGCCCGGCTCGGCGAGCACGTGGCGCGGGTGCTCGCCGCGGGCGCCGACTGGCTGCACGTGGATGTGATGGACGGCCGGTTCGTACCGAACCTCACATTCGGGGCGGGCATGATCGAGACGCTGCGCCGCCTCACCGACAAGCCGATCGACGTCCACCTCATGGTCGTCGAGCCGGAGCGCTACATCGAGCCGTTCGCGTCGGCCGGCGCGTCGGTGTTCACATTCCACCCCGAGGCAACGGTGCACGTGCAGCGCCAGCTGGCCGCCGTGCGAAGCCGTGGGATGCTCGCCGGACTCGCGCTCAACCCCGGCTCGCCGCTCGCGCTCGTCGAGGAAGTGATCGCCGACCTGGACCTGCTGCTCGTGATGTCCGTGAACCCCGGGTTCGGCGGCCAGACCTACCTCGCCGCCGCGAACGACAAGCTCCGCCGCGCGCGGGAGCTGCTCACGGCGCACGGCTCCCGGGCGTTCCTCGAGGTGGACGGCGGGATCACGACCCATACGATCGCCGGGGCGCACGCCGCGGGGGGGGACACGTTCGTGGCAGGCCACGCCATCTTCGCGAGCGCCGACCCGGCCCGTGAAATCCAGGACTTGCGCCGCCGCTGTCTGGTGGCGGTATGAGTCAGCCGCGGCAGTGGGCCGTCGGGATCGGCATCGCGATGGCGCTGGTGTTCGGGACGGCGTTGGCCGTCAAGATCCGTCCCCAGATCGACCTGGTGGGCGTGGGCTCCGGCGCGCTGCCGTTCCGAGCCCGGAACCTGGGGACGGGACGCGAGGTGACGCTCGCCGACTACCGCGGGAAAGTCGTGCTCCTCAACGTGTGGGCGACGTGGTGTGCGCCGTGCCGGGTCGAGATGCCGTCGATGGAACGCCTCTATCGCCGCCTCGGCGGCAGCGACTTCCGCGTGGTGGCCGTGAGCATCGACGAGGAAGGCGATTCCGTCGTCGCGGCGTTCGCGCGCGACCTGGGACTCACCTTCGACATCCTGCACGACCAGACGGCGGCCATCAAGCGGACCTACCAAGCGACGGGCGTGCCCGAAAGCTGGGTGATCAACCGCGACGGAGTGATCGTCAAGAAGGTGATCGGCGCCTCCGAGTGGGACGGCCCCGTGAACGAAACCCTGATCCGGCGGCTCATCGATGACCGTGCGCGATAGCGTCGTACAGCTGATCGCGCGCAACTGGGCGATCAAGCTGGCGGCCATGTTCTTCGCCGTCATGCTGTACGTGGCGGTCGCGGCGCAGCAGCCGCTGTCGCAGAGCTTTGCCATGCGGCTCGCCTTCGGCATCCCACCCGGCCGCGCCGTGCGGCAGCAGCCGTCCGGCGTGGTGGTGGTGATCTCCGGCAGGGGCAGCGAGATCCTCAAGCTGCGCTCCTTTCCCCGGGTGATCCGCAAGGTCATCCCCGACACCTTCTCGGCGTCGCTGTGGCGCGTCCAACTCCAGCCCACCGACATCGCGCTCCCCAAGGGTATCGACGTGCAGGTCGCGGATATCCGGCCGCGCGACATCGAGATCCTGCTCGACTCCGTGGCCCGCAAGGACGTGCGGATCGTACCCCGGGTGAAGGTCGAGGCCGAGTCGGGCTACGTGGTGCGGGGGCTCTCGATCACGCCCAGCCTGGCGCGGTTGATCGGACCCGAGAAGAGTCTCGCTGGGATCGACTCGGTGACCACCCTGCCGACCGTGATCTCGAGCGTGAACGGGCCGTTCTTCCGCACCGTCCCAATCGACACGGCCCCGCTCGGTATCGTCCGGATCACGCCCAAGGACGTCCGCATGGCGGGCGAGGTGACGGCGATCGTCGAGCGCTCGATCAGCGGCGTCGCCATCACCACGGCCGCATCGGGCTTCACCGGGTTCCTCCTGTCGCCCGAGCGCGTGTCGGTCAGGGTGCGAGGCCCGGAATCGAAGGTGAGCACGCTCACGCGGGACAGCGTGCGCGTCGTCGCGCACCTCGTCGGCAAGGCCGGTCCCGGCGGCTACGCCAGACTCACCGTGAGCGCGCCCCCTGGCATTGTCGCGCACGCCGTGCCGGACTCCGTGTCCCTGAAGCGGAAGACGGGCCGTGGCTGACGTCGTCCTGGGCATCGAGACCTCGTGCGACGAGACGTCGGCGGCCGTGCTGGTCGGCGACCGTCAGCGCCCCGAGCTCGCGGGACTCGTGATCCTGTCGCAGGACGTGCACAAAGTGTTCGGGGGAGTGGTCCCTGAGCTCGCGAGCCGGGCCCATCTCACCGTGCTGCCGGCCGTGGTGGACCGCGCCCTCGCCGAGGCGGGACTCGCCTGGAGCGCCGTGGACGCGGTGGCGGTGACCCAGGGGCCGGGGCTCGTGGGCGCGCTGCTCGTCGGCGTGGTGTACGCCAAAGCGCTGGCCTACGCCGGGGATCGCGCGCTGATCGGCGTGCACCACATGGAGGGGCATCTGTTCGCGCCGGCCGTGGAGGACCCGGACCTCACACCACCGTTCGTCGCGCTGCTCGTCTCGGGCGGCCACACGCTGCTGCTGGACGTCCTCGCCTGGGGCCGGTATCGCTTGCTCGGGGCGACGCGCGACGACGCCGCCGGCGAGGCGTTCGACAAGGTGGCGACGCTCCTCGGCCTGGGGTACCCCGGCGGCCCGGCCATCGAGCGGCTCGCGACCCAGGGCGATCCTACACGCTTCACGTTCCCGCGCCCCATGCGGGACGACGGCTACGAGTTCTCGTTCTCCGGGCTCAAGACGGCGGTGCTGCGCGCCGTGCGGGCCAGCACGGACCTCGACCGAGACCGGGCGCACCTCGCGCGCGGTTTCCAGGACGCGGTGCTCGACGTCCTCGTCACGAAGCTCGAGCGCGCGGTTCGGGCCACCGGGTATCGCACTGCCGTCTTGGGCGGGGGGGTGGCGTGCAGCCGCGCGCTCGCCGACCTCGCCGCCCAGCGCCTCGGGGGGCTCGCCCGGGTGGCGGTCGCCAGCCCGCGGCTGAACACCGACAACGCCGCGATGATTGCCCGCGCGGGCTGGCACCACCTCGCCCGCGGCGAGACGAGCGACTGGACGCTCGACGCGCAAGCGGATCTCCCGCTGCCGGGCCTCGAGCCGGCGCCCGTTCCCGCCCCCCACGCCCCACGCCCATGACGATCTATCCCGTCGCGTTCCACCTGGGGCCGCTCACCATCACCGGTTACGGCCTCATGATGATGGTCGCGTTTCTCATGGCCGGCTGGGCAATCCAAGTCGATCTGCGACGGCGCCGGATGAACGAGGACTACGCCGCCGACATCGTCTTCGCCGCCGTGCTCGGCGGCATCATCGGGGCCAAGGTCTGGTACGTCTTGCTCACGGGTCATTGGGACGCCCTGTTCCAGCGCGGCGGCTTTGTGTGGTACGGCGGCTTTCTCGGCGGCGTGGCGGGTGTGCTCTTGACCGGGTGGTGGAAAGGCGTGCCCGCGCGCTGGACGATGGAGGTTACCGCCGCGCCGCTCGCCCTCGGCTACGCCATCGGGCGCGTCGGCTGCTTCCTGGTGAACGACGACTACGGCATCCCCTCGACGCTGCCCTGGGCAATGAAGTTTCCGCAAGGGCTCCCGCCGACGACGGTGGCCGACCTGACCGCCCTGCACGTGCACTTCCCGCCGGGCACCGATCCCCTGCAGGTCGTCGCCGTTCACCCGACCCAGATCTATGAGACGGCGCTGATGCTGCTCGCGTTCGCGTGGCTGTGGCGGCTGCGCGACCACGCACACGGCGTGGGCTGGCGGTTCGGCGCCTACCTCGTGCTCGCGGGCGTCGAGAGGCTGCTGATCGAGACGGTGCGCGCGAAGGACGATCGCCTGCTCGGGTGGGTCACGGTGGCGCAGGTGACGAGCGTGCTGCTCGTGTTCGTGGGGGTGCGGGTGCTCACGCGCCTGCGCGAGCCGCAGCCCGCCCTGGCCGCCGTGCCCGCCGCGCTTACGGGAACGAAGGCCGGCGCCGATCCTGCCCCGCACCGCTGAAACGATCGCGCTGCAGCCACACGACCGCGACCAGCAGCAGGACGACCAGGAGGAGCTGGAGCGACAGGGACTGCACGGTAGGATAGATGCCGAGGGCGGGGATGCGGGGCGCCCACTCGACAACGCTGGTGGGCACGAGCCCCGCCTCTTGCAGGTCCGCGATTCCCTTCCCCGCGAACACGAAGGCCATGTAATAGAGCATCGCGCCCGTCACGGCGAAGAACGGCTTGAGCGGAACCTTCATGCCGAACCGACGGATCGCGACGTACACGATCACGAGTGCCACCGAGCCCACCACGATCCCCGCGACCACCGCCGCCGCACCCCCGCCGCCGCTCGCCGAGCCCGCCGACGTCAGCAGCGCCTTGTAGAACAGGATGGTCTCGAACCCTTCACGGTACACTGCGAGAAAGGCGAC
>DATHGL010000250.1:0-4940 GCA_035317625.1 Gemmatimonadales bacterium
GAAATGGCCGAACCCCGCAAGGGCGCCCCGAGAGGGCGTCCGGTTGCGTTTCGGAACCTCAGTTTTTGGGCATCGGCATGTTCGGCATCTCGAGTGGCGTCTCCGTGATGGATGATTTCGCGTCCGCGCCGCGGCCGGTGAGCGCGAGGTCCCCCTCCTTGCCGTGCGTCTTCACGAGCCCGAACGGGACGTCCCGCGCCGCCCATACCTCGCCTCCATTGTCCGTCGTCACGTGCAGCGCGCGGAACGTGCCGGCGGGCACGGTCACCGACTCCCACCCCACCACGTGCGCTCCGCTACACCGGCCGGCCCAGTCGAAGGCGGAGGTGTTTTGCCTCCCCTGCTTGCCCATCATCCCGGCCATCTCACCCGAAATCTTCATGGCCGGCTGCGGGCCCACCTTGAAGACCAGCGCGCGCGGCGACTCCAATCCGGATGCCAGGCTCCCGGTGAGGATCTGCACGACGCCGCTTTTGCCGGGATCCTTTCCGGCGAAACTCACCTCGAACCAGTACAGGGTCGAGTCACCCGAGCGCTCCGAGCCGACGACCGCCAGGCGCAGCTTCCCCACGCCCGCGCTGCCCGTGCCATCGAAGGACGCCCACTGACCGAGCTTCGCGTCGCCGAGCACCTTGCAGACGTCCGCCAGATCGGTCGGGCTCTGAGCGGGGAGCGAGGGAGCCGCGAGAGCGCTGAGCGTGAGTGCGGCGACCAGTGTGCCGAAACGGTGCATCTGAGCATCCTCCAGGAACTGGTGAGTGCGAGCAGTGAATTATATGGTTTTCTTTGGGAGATGAAACACATCGCCCTCGCGACCTGTGCCAAGCTCCCGACGCTGAACCACGACGACCCCCTCCTGATCGGGGCCCTCGCCGAGCTCGGGCTCGGAAGCTTACCCGCCCTGTGGGACGCCCCCGATGTGTGCTGGGACGACGTTCAGGCCGTGCTGGTCCGCTCCTGCTGGGACTACCACCATCGGCTGGAGGAGTTCCTTGCCTGGGTGGCGCTGCTCCGCTGGAACAGTCACGAGGGCTACCTGCGGGACCTGGCGCCACGCGGCGTCTCCACCGTGCCGACACGCTGGCTGGTGCGGGGCGCCCGGGTCGCCGCGGTGCGCGCGGCCGTCAGTGGGGCGTGAAGGTGGACTGGTCGCGGCCCGACGACGCCGTCCGGCAGGCTCAGCTCGACACGATGAAACGCCGGGCGACCGGTTTGCTCGCGCTTGCGGCCGCCGTGTTCGCGGCGGCAAGCATCCTCGAGCGCGAGTACCCGTGGCTGGGGTACGTGCGTGCGACCGCAGAAGCGTCGCTCGTGGGCGGGCTGGCCGATTGGTTCGCCGTCACCGCATTGTTTCGCCATCCCCTCGGCCTGCCGATTCCCCACACGGCGATCGTCGCCACGCGGAAAGAGCGGATCGGGCGGATCCTGGGCACCTTCGTGCAAAATCACTTCCTCTCGTGCGACGTGGTCACCGTCAACCTGCGCGCGGTGCGCCCCGCCGAGCGCGCCGCCCGTTGGCTGAGCGACCCCGAGCACAGTCGGCGCATCGCGCGGCAGATCGCCGGTGGCCTCGCCAAGACGCTCGAGGCGCTTCCGGACGAGGACGCGCGCGAGCTGGTCCGCCAGGTGGTGAGCGCAAGAGTGCGCGCCACGCGCGTCGCGCCGGCACTGGGTCGCACACTGGCCCTGGTGCTCGAGGGCGACCACCACCAGGGATTCCTCAACGAGGCGGTCCGCCTCGCCGCGCAGGCGATCGCCGACAGCCGGGAGTACATCCGAGAGCGCGTTCGGGCCGAGAGCCCCTGGTGGGTGCCGGGCGTGGTCGACGAGAAGATCTACCAGCGCATCATCGAGGTCACCGAGCAGCTGCTGCGCGCGATCGGGGCCGACCCGGCCCACCCCCTGCGCGCCGCGTTCGACTCCGCCCTGCGGGACTTCGTCGACCGGCTGCAGCACTCGCCCGACGTGATCGCCAAGGCGGAGGCGATGAAGGAAGAATGGCTGGCGGACCCTTCGGTCGCGGAGCTGTCCTCCCGCCTGTGGGAAGCCACCCGGCAAGCCATTGTCAGCTATGCGACTCGGGCGGACGGCGCGGTGCCCGGGCCGCTCGAGCGCGGCCTCAGTGAGTTCGGCGCCGCGCTCCTGGCCAACGACGCCCTCCTCACGGAAATCGACGATCTTGTGGTCGACCTCGCGGCGACGGTCGTGGAGCGCTATCGGCAGGAGATCGGGAACCTCATCGCCCAGACGGTCGCCGGGTGGGACCCGGAGGCGACGTCGCGCCGGTTCGAGCTGGCGGTGGGACGGGATCTCCAGTTCGTGCGCATCAACGGCACGCTGGTGGGCGGCCTGGTGGGGCTCGTGATTTACACGCTGTGGCACCTCTGGCACTGAGCCGCGCCGCAGCGAGAAGGGACAACGCTTGCACGCCGTGCCGCTGATGCTCGCGCTCTGTCCCCTTGATCGCGTTGAGCGGCGGGATGTCGCGAACGCGCCGCAGCGCCTGCGTCGCAGCACCCGTCGCGTCCACGGATCGTCGGCGCGGCGCAACACGCCTCCCCATGCGAGGATCGCTCGCCGCGGGTGTCGGGTCGGGCAGCGAGCAAACGCGCCCGGAAGTTGCAGGACAGCGGGCGTCCCGGCATCGTTGGGCAATGCCAGCCATCGGACGCTCCCCCCGCGCGTGGGCCCGCCTGCGCGTGGACGTCAACTGTGCGCTGCGGCGCGGCGCCTGGTACCGGGTCGTGCGACTCACGCGCGACCAGGCGGTCCTCGACGTGCGGAGCGAACGCGTGCCGGTCGCCCGGCGGCTGGTCCAGACCGTTTTCTCGCCACCGTCGCGCTGGTCGATCGTGCCGCGTCCCAAGGACGCCGCCAATCTGCCGAGCGAGTGGGGCTCACGCTATGCCGTGTGCCCGATGTGTGGGGGCCGTGCGCCGATCGCAGAGTTCCCTCCCGAGATGACCTGCCCGCAGTGCAAGGGTGTGTTCGCGATCGCGTGGGATGAGCGCTACTTGAAGCGGCGCTGACGGCGGGTGCCGCGTCGATCAGTACCCGCTGCCGGTGGGCGCTGGGCGGAACCCCTTGACCGCGGCGACCCCCAGCCAGACGAACAGCGCCAGCACGAGCGCCTGCGTGAAGGCGAAGGGCGGCTCGGACTGGGTCGGCGCGGCGACGAACAACACCGGAATCCGCTTGAACAGCTGCGCGACCAGGACGAAGACGTTCAAGTACGTGGCGAGGACGACGCCGACCGCGTAGCTCGCGCGCCACCTTCCAGCGAAGTGTTGGACGTAGTCCGCGACGATCACCGCCGCCAGGACCACCAGCGACACGATCCCCACAACGTGGGACGCAACCAGCTTGACGAACGGAAACCCGAAGCCGGTGGCACTCGTCAGGACGGTGGTGACCAGAAAGACGGCGCCCCAGCGGCCGAGGCGTGTCCCGGTGACGAGGCCCCCCGCCACGACGAGGCCCGCGACGATGCCGACCAGACTCAACGCCGTGTGAACGAGCGTGAACGTCGTGATGCTCATGCCGAGGATCATGGGGCGTCCTGTGCCGTGAAGCAGCCTAATGTACGCGGACGGTGGGTTGGCTACAACCAGTGACGGAAGCTTGTGCGCGCCGGAGTCGCCGAGCAGATTGCGATGCGGCAGATCGAGTGTTCGTTGCGACCGTGGCGGAACTGGTAGACGCGCAGGACTTAGGATCCTGTGGGGCAACCCGTGGGGGTTCGAGTCCCTCCGGTCGCATCGCGCGGAGACAAAGGAATTATGACCTTCAAGCCCGCGATTTGGTACCCGATCGCCGTCCTCCTGAGCGTCGGCAACTTGGTCGCCGTCGCGTTCGCGACCGGGTCGGCCCCGTCGTGGCATGCCTCGATTCACGCGGCGCTCGCGCTGGCATTCGGACTATGGGCCCTCCGCCTGCGGCGGCAGGGGTCCGGCGGGAGCGAGCTCCAGGCCGGGCACGAAGCGCTCGACGCGCTCGACACGCTCAAGGCCGAGGTGGGCATGCTGCGGCAGGAGGTGAGCGAGATGCAGGAGCGGCTGGACTTCGCCGAACGCCTGCTGGCGCAGCGACCCGAACCGCGCCGAGTGGGGCCGCAGCCCTAGGGGCCCCGACGGTCGGTCGGGGAGTACTCGCGCCCGCCTAACGCCGCGACGCGCCGCGAGGAGCGGCGCCGGCGCTCGCGGACCCGGGCAGCTTCACGATGGCCCAGCCGAGACCGGCGATCTCCCGGATCACGTCACCGAGGCGCGGGAAGTCCACCGGCTTGCTCAGGAACCCGTCGGCGGCGAGCGCCGCGAGCTGCTCCTGGTCGACATCGGACGTCGTGAGGACCACGACGGGGAGTCGCTGCCACCGCGGCTCCTCGCGGATACGCCGCAGCACGTCGCCGGCGTCGAGCGTGGGGAGCGTGAGGTCCAGCAGGACGAGGTCGGGTCGGGGCACGCCCCGATGCGCACCCTCGCCCCGCAGGAACGCGAGCGCCGCCTCCCCGTCCTGCACGATCCAGACGCGGTTCTGCAGCTTGGCGCGCTCCAACGCGCGTCGCGTCAGCGCGATGTCGCTCGGGTCGTCTGCGACCAGGAGGATGTTGACGGGCGTCGGGCCACGGGCCATGACGCGCAGTCTAAGCCGGTGGCCCGGTCCGGCTCAAGGGGAGTCCCGCAGGTAGCGCTCGTCCCAGGCCACGGCAAACGACTCCTCGCAGCGGGTGCACCGTTTCTCGCCGTCCGGCCGGCCGAGGGACGCGCGCGCCGCGCAGTTCGGGCACACGGCGTAGAACTCGCCCCAGCTTGCCGGCAGCTTCTCCGCGGCGCGCGGCCGCGGGACCACAGTCCAGCGGCTCGGTCGTGTCTCCGTGACCTCCAGCTGGGCCAGGGGCATGCGCACCGCCGCGTTATCGACGTCGAGGACCGCCTCCTCTG